>NZ_QHHV01000167.1:0-12333 GCF_003947245.1 Actinoplanes sp. ATCC 53533
GAAGTGTCGGCGGTGGCGACCCATCGGGCGGCTTCCTCTTCCGAGCCGTACTTCGAGACCGCCTCGCGAAGAAGCTCATTCTGGTACGCCGGGGAGCGCCAGCCGCTGTTGACGTAGAATTCGACGCCGTCGTCAGCGGCGGCCATCGCCGCTTCGCGCAGGGCCTGGAGCAGATCTGGGTCGAGGTTGGCCACGCCGGGATACCTGTCATCGAACACTGTCACGCGGCCGCGGAGGGCACCGTCAGATTCGGTAGTCGTACTACGGTGGTCGGGCTGACTCATGACGCCAGTCAACGCAGCGTGGTGTTGTCGGCACGTATGTGGTTTTCGGTACGCGGACGATATGCTGCCACCCATAGAATCACGGCATATGTGTGCGAACCCTGGATCATCGCCGCCGTGGCCTGCATCGGGCGTGAGGATTGGACCGTGGATAGGGCGCCTGGTGTGAGCGTTCGCCTCAAGCTCACCCTCAGCTACGCGGGGTTCCTCATGCTTGCCGGCGCCTTGCTACTCGCCGTGGTGTGGTTGTTCCTGCTGCGTTATGTACCCGAGGTGATCCGACCCGACCCGGGACCCCCGGGGCTGAATGATGGCGGCCTGGGACCGGCGAATCCCCACATAAGGTTCATACCCGACCGCTCCGACCTGCAGCGCGCCTTCATCCCGAAGGCAGTCGCAATGCTGGCCTTCCTGCTGATGTTCGGCCTCCTGGGAGGATGGATCCTCGCCGGCCGCATGCTCGCGCCCCTGACCCGGATCACCAATGCCACCCGCCAAGCCGCGGACGGATCACTCTCCCACCGGATCCGGCTGGAAGGCCGCGAAGATGAGTTCCGCGAGCTCGCCGACGCCTTCGACACCATGCTCGCGCGGCTCGAAGCACAGGTCGCCGAGCAGCAGCGGTTCGCAGCCAACGCCTCCCACGAGCTGCGCACCCCGCTGGCGATCATGCAGACACTGCTCGATGTGGCCCGCAACGATCCGAACCACGACGCCGGTGCACTTGTCGACCGTCTCCACTTCGTCAACACCCGAGCGATCGACCTCACTGAAGCATTGCTCCTGCTCAGCCGCGCCGACCGGCGGTCCTACACCGGAGAACACATCGACCTGTCCCTGATAGCGGAAGAGGCCACCGAAACGCTCCTCCCACTCGCCGAGAAGCGCGGCCTCACTATCGAGACCTCCGGCGACCTGGCATCCACCATCGGCTCATACACGCTCCTGCTGCAGATGACTACCAACCTCGTGCAGAACGCGATCGTCCACAACCTGCCGGAAGTAGGCACGGTGTGGATCACGACCAGCGTTCACCCCGAGGGCGTGGTGCTCGCTGTCGAGAACACCGGCGAAAAGCTCACCGCACAGTCGGTTTCCACGTTCGTCGAGCCTTTCCAGCGCGGCACTGGACGGATACGCGACGGCCACGCGGGTGTCGGCCTCGGCCTGCCCATCGTCAAGAGCATCGCCCAAGCACACGACGGAGCACTCACCCTCACCCCACGCCCCGGTGGAGGGCTCTGCGTCACGGTGCGACTACCCGCCGCACGGCCGAGATAGTGGAACGTGACCTGATGATCCGTGGCGGCCGCCTACCCGGCTGCTGAACTGCCCCTCGCCTCGGCGAGCCTCGCGAGTTGCAGCCAGACGCGTTCGAAGGCGTAGCCCTCGGCCGCGAGGCCCATGACGAAGGTGGAGGTGTCGGTCAGCCCGGGCGCGACGGCCGTCTCCAAGACGAACACCTGGTCGTCCTCGTCGACGATGAGATCGGTTCGCGACAGGTCGCGCAGGCCCAGCGCCGCGTGCGCGGTGAGTGCCGCCCGCGCGACCGCCGCTGCCGCCCGGTCACTCAGGCGGGCAGGGCAGAAGAACTCTGTCGCCCCCGCGGTGTAGTGGGCCGCGTAGTCATAGATGCCCCGTCGGGGAACGATCTCGACGGCTGGCATCGCCACCGGCCCGTCCCCCAGGTCGACTACGCCGACCGCGACCTCGACGCCGATCACGGCCCGCTCGATGAGCGCGGTGTCGTGGTAGGCGAAGCACGCCATCAGCGCCGCCGGCAGCTGGTCCGCGTCGCTGACGTGACTGACGCCGAAGGCCGATCCGCCGGCGCGTGGCTTGACGAACAAGGGCAGGCCGAGCCGCTTGAGGATGAGTGAGATCAACGGGGCGGCGCCCAGGTCGTGGAAGGCCTCACGCGGCAGCGTCACGGATGCCGGCGTGCCAAGGCCGGCCTGGGCCATCAGCGCCTTCGCGAGTGGCTTGTCGAAAGCGCGCCGGCAGGCTTCGGCCGACGCCCCGACGTACGGCACGCCCACCAGCTCCAGCACCTCCCGAACGGTGCCGTCCTCGCCTGTGTTGCCGTGCAGAACGGGCAGCACGACCGACGGCGGATCAGCGATCAGAGCTTCCATCAGGTCAGGACCCAGATCGCCGAACTCGACGTCCACGTCGAGCCCACGCAGCGCGTCGAACACTCGCCGCCCGGAGTGCAGCGACACCTCCCGCTCAGGGGAAAGCCCTCCGGCGAGCACGAGCACGCGGCCAAGCTCTGACATCAGTTTTCACTCCGAGGTGATAGCGCATTCCCGACCCGTGCCCATGATATGCACCGGGCCGAGGTCGGCCGGTGCCGGGATCACCGCAGGCCACGACGACCGGCCCGCGCGCTCCCCGCAACCGGCCGGCTACATATCGTCGGCATATCGAAAACTCGATACGTGCTTGCAACACCTTTCCGCTTTGACTGCGGACATGACCGGAACGAACCGTCCTGCCTCCGTCGCCCGCCCCCATCCGGGCACCGCGATGACCGGCGAACAGCGCGCCGCCTTCGAACGCGACGGCTTCCTCGTGGTGCCCGGCGTCCTCTCCGAAGACGAGATCGCCCACTACACGACCGCCGTCGACCGGGTCTATGAAGAACACGCCACCGCCGGCAAACTCGCCGCCGACCGCTCACTGCACAAACTCAACGCGGTCGACAGCTGCACCGACCTGGCGCCACTGCTCGACCACCCGAAAGTATTCGGCCTGGTGTGGTCGATGCTCGGCTGGAACGTTCACGTGTACCACTCACACCTCGACGTGCACCCACCGCTGACCGAGGAGAAACCGTTCCGGTTCGAATGGCACCAGGACGGCGGCCGACAGAACCGCGAGATCGAGACCGACCCACGACCACGCCTGTCAGTGAAGATCGCCTACTGGCTCTCCGACCTCTCCGCCACCGGCCGCGGCAACTTCCAGGTCGTGCCGGGCAGCCACACCACCAACCGGATCGACGGACCGCCCCGCCGCGACATGGCATGGCCCAACCCCGACAACGCGATCGAGGTCACCGCCAACCCCGGCGACGCGGTCTTCTTCGACCGGCGCATCTGGCACGCCCGATCGAACAACCACTCGCGGATCACCCGCAAGGGCGTCTTCTTCGCCTACACCTACCGGTGGGTGCAGACCCGCGAGACCATGACCGCGGACCTACCCGACCTCACCCCGGTGCGACGGCAGCTCCTCGGCCTCCAGGACGGCGACGGCGACCACGCCTGGGGGCACTACCCGAGCGGGGTCCCGCTCCACGGGCTGTTGAAGGACCACGACCTGCTCGACCCGAACAACCCGCCACTGAAGCCGTAGCACGTCCAGCGGAACTCCATCGAGCTGAGGGAAATCGGACCCCTGTCCCCCACACTGCCAGTGCGTGACACTCACGGAGGCCGACGCTTGAGATCTCCCGTATGCCCACGATCGACACCCCCCGGTCCGCTTACCGCGACCACGATCCGGTGGCTCCGCACGGTTCACCGCCGATCGCTCCGCAGAGGACAACCCACCCGGCTACCGCCCGCACAGCCGGATCTCAACGCCTCATCGACCACCTTGCCGAGATGCGGCGCGCTGAAGAGAAAGCTGGCAGCGACGAGCGACAACGTCCGCCGGTCGAACGCCGAGGAGATCCTCACTCTCGACGAAGTCGCCCAGCTCCTCAAGGTGCCTGTCGGCACTCTCCGGAAGTGGCGCACCGATGGCGAAGGCCCGAAGGGGTTTCGTGCCGGCGAGTACATCCGCTACCGACGCTCCGCCGTCGAACAGTTCATCGCCGAGCAAGAGCGCAGGGAAGGCGGCTGCTGAAGCTGTCCGCTCGATAGGCACGCGCCGGGTTGTGCACCAGGCGTACGTTGTGGGTGAACCCGGTGTGCCTAGCCGTCGATGATGCACGACCTCAGGACGTGGCAATCATGCACAGACGTCTGCCCCTCGCCATCTCTCTCGCTGCCGTACTGCTCGTGCCCGCCGCGCCTGCCGGCGCCGCGCCCGCGGCGGACACCACGCCTCCCAAGATCGAGTCGATCTCGCTGTCCCGGACCGCGGTCACCGTGTCCGGCCTGCAAACGGTCATGCTCGACGTCCGGGTACGGATCACCGACGACAGCGGAGTGGAAACCTTCAACACCCTCGAGGGCACCTTTCCGTACCTGCAGTTCAGCGCGATGCCGAACGGCTTCGCCGGGCTGGAACGCACCGGTGGCACGCCGGAGGACGGCATCTGGACCGGGCAGGTGGCGGTCACCACCGCCTGGAAGGGCACGGTGAAGGTCAGCCGCGTAGCCGCCTATGACAAGGCCTACAACCTGCTGAGCGTCGACCCGAGCACGGTCGTCGGCCCAGTGGCCGTCGAGGTGCGGAGCTCGCACCGGCCCGCCGTCGACATGACGTTCCCCGAGCCCGCCACCAAGGGCAAGTCGATCGTGATGACCGTGCGGGTCCGGGACACCGACACCGGACGACCGTGGCCCGGCGCGCCACTGGTGATCGGCAACGACAACGGTTGCGTCGAGTCGACGGGCTTCGGCGTGACCGGCCGCACCAACTCCGCTGGAATCTATCGGCGCACGGTGCCCGCGAGTCAGGCTCCGTTCCTGCATTGCGCCTGGGTGCCCGGCACGTCGAAGACACCGGTGTCCGGCGAGGACGAGCGGACGATCATCGCCGTCGACACGGCCTTCCTGCGCTACCTGCGGTACGCCGTCAGCGCCACGCCGGCGAAGACGGCCGTGCCCGCCGGGACGACCGTCAACGTCAACGGCTCGGCGTCACCGGTCAACCAGAACAAGGTCATGCGGCTGCAGCGCTACACGGGCGGGGCGTGGAAGAACGTCAGCACCGGGCGGGTGCGCGCCAGCGGCCGCTACACCGTGCCGGCCACACCGCCCGGCAAGGCGACGTATTCATACCGGGTGTACGCCCCGGGTGACGGGAAGGCCGTGGGAGGCACCTCGAAGGCGTTCACCATCCGCGGCACCTGATCCGCAGCCGGCACCGGGCGCAGGGTTCGCTCACGTATTCGGCCGGCTATCCCGGGCCGTCCTCATCGGCGTACGCGGGCAGGGTGAGGCTCACGGTGAGGCCGCCGCCCGGGCTCTCCGCCGCGGACAGGTGGCCATCCCAGCACCGGGCGAGGGTGGCTGCGATGGACAGCCCGAGCCCACTGCCGCCGGCCTGCCGGGATCGGGACGGATCCTCCCGCCAGAACCTGTCGAACATCCGGGCCCGGTCTTCCACGCCGAGTCCGGGGCCGTCGTCGGCGACGGAGATGACGACGTCCCGGTCCTGCCGCCGGGCCTCGACGTGGGCGCACGTGCCGGGCGGCGTGTGCGTGCGGACGTTGCCGATGAGGTTGTCCAATATTCGCCGCAGTCCCGCCGGATCGGCCGCCACGGCCCCGACGCCCGGTCCGAGCGAGCTGGTGGTCGGCCAGCGCCGGTCGACGGCCAGGGCGGCCTCGACCGCCTGGCCGATCACCGTCGCGACGTCGACTGCCTCGGTCTCGGTGGGCGGCGCGTCCTCGGTCGCCGCGAGCGTCAGCAGGTCGTCGGCGAGGTCTCGCAGGCGGGCGGTCTCGCGCTGGATCCCGGCCATCGACCGGGCGAGGTCCGCCGGCCGGTCCTTGGCGCCGAGATCGAACAGCTGGGCGTACGCGGACACGGCGGCGACCGGGGTACGCAACTCGTGCGAGGCGTCAGCGATGAACTGCCGCAGCCGTTCCTGGGCGGCCCGCTCCTTGATGAGTGCCTCGTGCATCCGCTGGAGCAGGACGTTGGTCGCGGTCGCCAGCTCGCGCACCTCGGAGGTTGTCGGGTCGACGTGGACCTGGGCACCCAGGTCGTCGAGGCTCAGCACCTCGACGGCCTCGGCCAGGCTCCGCAGCGGCCTGATCCGGCCCCGCACCAGCACCGCGCCGGCGACGCACACCAGCAGCAGCACACCGATCGAGGCGCCCACCTGGATCCACGCCAACTGGCTGAGCGTCGTGTCGGTCTCGGTGCGCGGCAGCGCGATGACCAGGATCCGGCCTTGTGCGTCTGTCGAGACCTGGACCCGTACGCGGGGGCCGGCAGGCTCACGTGACCGCGTGTCGAAGTACGCCACCGGCCGGTCGGCGAGCTCGGACCGGACGATATCGGGCAGGGTGTCGGGCAGCTCGACGGTGAAGGACCGTCCGGAGAAGTCGCGGCCGTTCCGCGTACGCAGAACGGTGCCGTCGGCGCTGGTCTGTTGCAGAAACGGCGACGTCCGCGGGCCTGCCATGGGATCGTCGTCGGGGTCGTCCGCGGGTGGGCGGTTGTCACCCGCGTGGTCGATGAACACGATGGGGGTGTCGCTCAGCGCGGAGTCCAGGCGTTCTCGCAGGTGCGCCGCCAGGGCGAGATAGACGGCGCCGTTGGCCAGCACCAGTCCCGCGGCCAGGACCATCCCGACCACGACGGTCAGCCTCCGGTGCAAGGGCTTCGGCCGGCGGGCTCTCACCGATCGGCGCCCCGCGCGTCAGCCGCCGCCGCGCCATGCGGGCGCAAGATGTAGCCGACGAGCCGGACAGTCTCGATCAACGGCGGGCCGTGCCGGTCGAGTTTGCACCGCAGGCGGCGCACGTACGCTTCGACGATGTTCGGCGTGCCACGGAAGTCCTCGTCCCAGACCGCGTCCAGGATCTGGTGTTTGGACAGCACCCGGCCGGCGTTGGCGAGCAGGAAAGTGAGCAGGCGAAGCTCGGTCGGCGTCAGGCGGACCGACGCCCCGGACCGCCGCACCTGCTGCCTGTCCGGGTCGAGAACGACATCCCCGTAGACGAGCGGCCGGCTCGGGGTCACGGCGGCGTTCGGCGGGAGCACCTCGGGCCCCGGAGCGGCGGGCACCGACATCGCCCTGCGTCGCATCGCCGCGCCGGCCCGTGCCACGATCTCGGCGAGGGAGAACGGCTTGGTGATGTAGTCATCGCCACCCGCGCGCAGGCCGGTGACCCTGTTCGCCACGTGAGTGCGAGCGGTGAGGAACAGGATGTGGCAATCCTGGCCCGCGGCCCGCAGTAGGCGGCACACCTGGATGCCGTCGATGTCGGGCAGCATCACATCCAGAATGACCACATCGGGTGATCTTTCGCTGGCCCGCTGCAGGGCGAGGCGGCCGGTGGCGGCCTCGGCAACGTCGAAACCTTCGTAGCGCAGCGCCGTCGAGACGGCGTCGCGGATGGACGGCTCGTCGTCCACGACCAGGATATGGCCGCTGCTGGAGTCGGTGATCACGCGCTCATTGTCGCGCAGATTCGCCGCGATGATCGCTCCTGAGCAGCAGAGATGTGACCGGGCGAAGCCGGTGACCGCGCACGCGACCAGCCGCGTCAATGCGACACCTGCGGCAAAGACGGCCGGATCCATTTCGGGTGACCCTCCCGGCCGGCCTTTCATGAATCAGCTTCCCGAACCTGCGACGCCCCCCCTATCCGATGGTGCACTGCGCTCGATTGCGCGCATGGTCAACCACCAGCATATGCACGTCATCTGAATGCTGGCTGACTGCTGAACGCTCGCTGAATGCGGCGGCGTTTGACCTGGCCAGGACCCAGAGTGCGCTCTATCCTCAGCGCTACCGTGCGCACAGTGCGGAATAGTCGAGGAACTCAGACCCGGATAGTTCGCACCCTTGTGAATAGGGTTTGAAACGCCTGTCAAAATTCTATGACGAAAATCTTCTTGTCACCTCTTGCTTATTCCCAATGCCTTTGTCGACAATCTGGTAGCCAATCGCCGTGGCGGAATCCACGGCTCAAGAATCACAAGGAGTATTCGGTGAACAAGGAAGCGGGCCTGCGCGAGCGGCCCTCCCGA
Source organism: Actinoplanes sp. ATCC 53533 (assembly GCF_003947245.1). Lineage (NCBI taxonomy): Bacteria > Bacillati > Actinomycetota > Actinomycetes > Micromonosporales > Micromonosporaceae > Actinoplanes > Actinoplanes sp. ATCC 53533. The sequence goes on from NZ_QHHV01000167.1 coordinate 8,171, forward strand.
CGGCGCTGGCGCGGCGTCGCCGTGGCCGCCTCGGCCGTCGTCCTGCTCGGCGGCGGATACGCCACCGCGAACGCGGCGACCCAGGGCGACACCGGCAAGCGCACCACCGCGGCCCGGCCACAGATCCGCAATGCCACCGGCGTGGCAACCGTCGTGAACGCCGCCAACGCGTTCGTCGACACGCTGACCACCGAGCAGCAGGCGGAGGTCCTGCTGGACTTCTCCCAGGCCAACGCCACGACCTGGTCCAACCTGCCGGAAGGCATCGTCACCCGGCCGGGCATCCAGTTCAGCACGCTGAGCGACGCGCAACTGACCGCCGCCAAGGCCGTGGTGCAGGCCGCCATGGGCACCGGCCAGGGCACCGGCTTCGACCAGGTCACCCAGATCCTCCAGGCCGACGACGTGCTGGCCGCGGCGGGAAGCACCACCACCCCGGCCGACCCGACCGCCAGCGCCGACCCGACCGCCAGCGCCACGCCCACCGACGTCCCGACCGGCACCCCGCCCTCCGGTGGTCCCGGTGGTGGTGGCGGTTTCACCTACGGCAGCGGGGTCTACTTCCTGGCCTTCCTCGGCACCCCGTCGACGAACGGCACCTGGCAGTTGCACTTCGGCGGCCACCACCTCGCCGTCAACATCACCTTCGAAAAGGGCAAGGTCACCGGCTCCACCCCGTTCTTCATCGGCGTCGAGCCGACCAGCTTCACCACCGACGGCACCACCTACCAGCCGATGTCGATCATGCGAGACGGCATGGCCAAGCTGACCGGCAGCCTCAGCACCGCCCAGCAGGCCGAGGCCAAGCTCAGCCAGTCGTTCGGCGACGTGCTGCTCGGGCCGGGCCAGGACGGCCAGTTCCCCACCACCAAGGTGGGCATCTCGGTCAGCAAGCTCTCGCCGAAGCAGAAGAAGCTGGTCCTCGCGGCCATCCACCCGTGGGTCGCAGCGGTCGACGACGCCACCGCCAAGATGCTGATGAAGGCCTACGAGAAGGACCTGAACAAGACCTTCGTGGCCTACTCCGGCGGGCTCGACCTGGCCACCCAGGGCGACTACGTCCGGATCGACGGTCCCGGCGTCTGGATCGAGTTCATCAGCCAGAACGGCATCGTGTTCCAGGACCAGATCCACTTCCACACCGTCTACCGCGACCACACCCGCGACTACGGCGGAGAGTTCACCTTCTGATGAAGACACCGCTGATCTCGCTGTGCCGCACGCTGGCCGGGATCGCGGTGGCGGTACCGGCGGCGCTCCTGCTCGGAGCGCCGCCGGCCGCCGCGCACCCGATGCCGCACTCGGTGGTCCTGCTCGACGTGCACGAAACCTCGGTGACCGCGCGACTGGAGCTACCGGTCGACGAGCTACGCACGGCGAGCGGTATCGACCTGAGCACCGCCGGCATACCGGTGGAGGCCGTGCGCACCTATCTCACCGCGCACATCCGGCCCACCACCGTCCAGGGCGAGGCGTGGAATGTCAGCGTCGGCGCCCTCGCATTGAGCCAGACCGAGCAGACCGCCACCGGCCCCTACCGGGAACTGATCGCGCAGGCGGTGCTCACCCCGCCGGCCGGCGGCGACGTGCGCCGCTTCACCTTCGGCTATGACGCCGTCATCCACCAAGTGGTCACCCACCTTGCACTGGTCTCGGTGCGGCAGGACTGGGGCGCCGGCCGGATCGACGAGGACGGCGACGGCACTCAGCAGGTCGGCACCATCCGGATCGACACCCGCACCATGACGATCCCGCCGCTGGCGGTGGACCTCGGCGACGGCAGCGCGTGGCGCGGCTTCCTGGCCATGGTGCGGCTCGGCGGCGACCACATCCTGACGGGTACGGATCATCTGCTGTTCCTACTGATCCTGCTGCTGCCGGCCCCGTTGCGGGCGGACCGCGGCCGGTGGCGGGAACTCGCCGCTACCCGGACGGCGCTTCGCCGGATCGGCCTCACCACGCTCGCCTTCACCGTCGGCCACTCGATCGCCCTCGCGGTGAGTTCGTTCGGCCACCTGGACCTACCGGACTGGCCGGTCGAGGCGTTCATCGCGGCCAGCATCCTGGTCGGCGCCGTACACGCGGTCCGGCCGCTCTTTCCCGGACGGGAAGCCACCGTGGCCGGGATGTTCGGACTCGGGCACGGGATGGCGTTCTCCTTCGTCCTCGCCGAGATGCAGCTGTCCACCGGACGACTCGCGCTCAGCCTCCTCGGCTTAAACCTCGGCATCGAACTGGTCCAGGTGCTGCTCGTGGCGCTCGCGCTGCCGGCGCTGCTCGTGCTCGCCCGGCTGCGGATCGGGCCCCGGCTGCGAACGGGCGGCGCGCTGATCACCGCCGCGGCGGCCACCGGCTGGCTGCTCGACCGGCTCGGCCTGCCGAACGCCGTCGCCCGGCTCGCGGACAGCGCCGGCGCACACACCACGGCGATGCTGGCCGGGCTGACCGCAACCGCGACGCTCGCCGCCGCGTGGATGGTCGCCAAGCGCCGCAAGCCCCGAACGGAAGAGGTCCTGGCACCACGACAGGTGCCGGTCGACGCCATGGCCGGTCTGACCGACGGCCCCGGGTAGCGGGCGCAACCCGCCAGGGTCCATAGGCGGCTTTCGTTCAGCGCGCGTTCAGCCATCAGGCTGCGTTCAGAAGGTGCGCATATGCTCCCGAGCGACCTCTTGCTGCATACATCTTCGCAAGGAAGACCGAGTTCACTTGCACCCTCTGCAGTTCACTGCGGAAATTCACTGACGCATGCGCAGTGAACGTATCGTCGGCAGTCTATTTCTTGAAAGGCCACCGTGAGAGTCACCCAATACAGGTCCACCGCGGCCGCTGTCGGCGTCGCGCTGGCCCTCGTGGGCGTCACCGGCGGATGCGTCTCGTCCGACGACGTCACCACGACCGCTAGTGCCGCGGCCAGCGCGACCGCCAGCGCGACCACCAGCTCCTTGACCGGCTCGACCTCGACCGCGGCGATTCTCAGCGCCGCGACCGCCTTCGTGGGCACGCTCAGCGACAGTGAGAAGTCCTCGGCGGTGTTCGACTGGTCCAACGTCGAGCAGAAGGCCCGCTGGTCCAATCTGCCGCAGGGCCTGTTCACCCGGGCCGGACTGATGTGGGGAAAGATGAGTGACGCGTCCAAGACGGCGTGGCTCGCGGTGATGAAGGCGACCCTGAGCGAGGCCGGCTACAAGCGTGTCCTGGCCGAGTGGCGCGCGGATGACGAACTCGCCGGCGGCGGCAGCAATTCCTACGGACAGCAGTACTACTGGGTGGCGCTCATCGGCACGCCGTCGGCGTCGAGCCCGTGGCAGTGGCAGTGGGGCGGTCACCACGTAACGGTGAACGCCACCGTGTCCGGCGACAACCTGGCGTTGTCTCCGAGCTTCATCGGTGCGCAGCCCACCAGCTTCACCGACAGCGGCGCCACGGTCGAGCCGCTCGGCGACATCTGGGATGCCGCCTATGCGACGGTGAAATCGCTGGACGGCTCGACCAAGTCCAGCGCGGTGCTCGGCAGCAGTTACATCGACCTGCTCTACGGACCCGGCGAGGACGACAAGGAGCCCGTCTATGAGGGGGTGCAGGGCTCGAAGCTGACCGACGCACAGAAGAAGCTGCTGCTCGCCCTGATCGGCAAGTACACGGGGTTGGCCAACGACGGTGCCGCCACGACTCACCTGGCCGAGATCGAGGCCACCATCGACGACACCTACTTCTGCTGGTACGGACCGACCACCGACACCGGTGACGCGTATTTCCGGGTGACCGGCCCGCGCGTGATCATTGAGTACTCGCCGCAGTCCATGGGTGGCAGTGCCGCCGACCACATCCACGGCATCTACCGGGACCCGAAGAACGAGTACGGGGCAGCGATCACCGGATGACCATCACGGCCGCCAGCCGTGCGCGAAGGGTGTCAGCGTGGGTGCTGGCGCCCTTCGTGGCGGCGATGCTCATCGTCTTCCCAGCGAGTGCGGCCTGGGCGCATCCGCTGGACATCACGTGGCAGACGTCCTACCTAACGCTGACAGCCGGTAAGGTCGACGTCGAAATCAAGATCTCGGTGGGCGCCCTGGTCGCGCCGGCCCTCCTCACCGACCTCGACCGCGACACGGACCACTCGCTCAGCGGCGACGAGGGAAACGACTACGCGTCGCGGGTCC
>NZ_QHHV01000168.1:0-20125 GCF_003947245.1 Actinoplanes sp. ATCC 53533
CGGCGAGCGCAGCCCCCATCCTGGTTGATCCGGCGGGCGCAGCCTCCGCCCCGGTTGATCCGGCGGGCGCAGCCCCCGCCCCGGTTGATCCGGCGGGCGCAGCCCCCGCCCCGGTTGATCCGGCGGGCGCAGCCCTCACCCCGGTTGATCCGGCGGGCGTGCTGCCGGGGCTCGAAGCGGCCGGCGAGGCCGAGCGGATCGCCGCGTTCCTGGCTGGTGCGGGCGACCTGCTGGCCGGCTACTTCGCGGTCGAGGATCCGCAGCGCCTGGAGCCCGCCGAGCGCGAGAGCCTGGTGTCGACGCTGGTCGACGACGAGTTGCTGATCCGGGGCTACATCGACCGCCTCGACATCTCCCCCGCCGGCGACCTGCGGGTGGTCGACTACAAGACCGGCGGCGCGCCGCGCGAGGCCTTCGAGGGGCGGGCGCTGTTCCAGCTCAAGTTCTACGCGCTGGTGCTGTGGCGCACCCGGGGCGTGGTGCCGCGGGTGCTGCGCCTGCTCTACCTGAAGGACGCCGAGATCTGCGACTACAGCCCGGACGCGGCGGAGCTGGAGCGCTTCGAACGCACCCTGGTGGCCCTGTCGCAGGCGATCGAGCGGGCGAAGCAGGATCGGGATTTCCGCCCGAAGCCGAGCAAGCTCTGCGGATGGTGCAGCCACCAGCGGTTCTGCCCGGAGTTCGGCGGCACCCCGCCGCCATACCCGGAGCCCCAGCCGGAAGCGACCTCCCCCACCGAGACCCAGAAGGACGACACCATCGCGACGCCGGTTCCACGGCAGCCCTGATCCCCGGGGATCGCGACGGCGGCTGGCCTTCTCCGGTCAAACCCACTCCCACCCGGCCACGGACAGGCCGAGTAGTCAGGCCCGGTCGAAGCCGCTCCCCCACCCCAGCCAGAAGCGGCAGAACACGTCGCACCCGACCGAAACCCACTCCCTCACCCAGCCAGAAGCCGCCGAACACGTCGGCCCCCACCGAAACCCACTCCCACACCCAGCCAGAAGCCGCCGAACACGTCGGCCCCCACCGAAACCCACTCTCACACCCCAGCCAGAAGCCGCCGAACACGTCGGGCCCGGCTGAAGCCCGCTCCCGCACAGACCCGGTTCGGTGGGTGGTCGGGGCAACGTCTCCGGTCGGCACGTGCCCGTCCGAAGGACGACATGGCGGGGCTGCGGTCGGCGGCGGATCCCCTAGGGTGGGGGCGAGGCCGGGGACGGCCTGCGAGCGGTCGGGTGGGCGAGAGGCAGAGCAGGTGACGGGGGTCAACGGCGCGGGGCCGGAACTGGCGTCCGGGCGACCGGTGCGGGTGCTGCTCGTCGACGACCAGCCGATGCTGCGGTCGGGGCTGCGGATGGCCTTGTCCGGTGCGGGCGGGGTCGCGGTCGTCGGTGAGGCCGGCGACGGGATCGAGGCGGTTGATCTGTCGCGTCGGCTGCTGCCCGATGTCGTGCTCATGGATCTGCGGTTGCCCCGGCTTGACGGGCTCGCCGTGACCCGCGCGATCGTCGAGTCCGGGCTGCCGGTGCGGGTGCTCATCCTGTCGACCTACGACGCCGACGAGCAGGTCACCGGCGCGGTCGCGGCCGGGGCGATGGGCTACCTGTGCAAGGACGTGCCGCCGGCCGAGTTGGTCGCTGCCGTCCGTACCGTCGCCGCCGGAGGCGCGGTCGTCGCGCCGGTGATTCTCGCCCGGCTGCTCACCCGCCTGGCCGAGGCCCTGCCCGCCCCGGCCACGACGGCGGCCGCGCCCGCGCTCAAGACGCTGACCGAGCGGGAGCGCGAGGTGCTCGCTCACGTCGCCAAGGGGCATTCGAACGCCGAGATCGCGCGGGCGCTCACGGTCAGCGAGACCACGGTCAAGACCCACGTGGGCCACATGCTGACCAAGCTCGGCCTCCGCGACCGGGTCCAGGCGGTCGTCCTGGCCTACGAGACCGGCCTGGTCCGCCCCGGCGGCTGACAACCGCGGCCGAACGCCTCGCTCTACAGCAAGCCCCGAGTCCGGGACGGCCGCCGGCGCAGAGCCGAATCCGGGACCAGCAAGACCGGACGCAGAACCCAAAGCCCGGACCAACCAAACCAGACACAGAAGCCAAGGCCCGAACCGGCCAAACCAGGCGCAGAACCCAAGGCCCGAACCGGCCAAGCCAGACGTCAGGCAGCGGCGGGCAGGTCGCCCATCGCGCGGTGCACGTCGATGTCGCCGCTGGCGGTGCGGACGCGGAGCTCGAGCGTCGCCTCCTGCGGCGCCCCGCCGCCCATCGCCAGGTCGCTCGTGGTCGAGCCGGAGGCGGTGTTCAGATCCAGCCAGACCCCCGTACCCGCGGCGACCCCGATCGAGACGTCGCCCGACGCCGTGCTCAGCCGGGACTTGCCGCGGCTCAGCACGCCGATCTCGACGTCGCCCGAGGCCGTTTCGGCCTGCAGTGAGCCGCCGGCCCGGCGGATGGTGATGTCGCCGCTTGCCGTGTCGGCCTTGACGTCACCGGTGACGTCACCCACCCGCAGGTCGCCCGACGAACTGCTGATGCGCAGCGACCCGCCGACCCGGCCGGCCGTCAGGTCGCCGCTGGCCGCCTTCAGGTATGCGTCGCCGGTCACCTCGTCGACGGACACGTCCGCCGATGCCACGTTCGCCTGGCCGCTCGACCAGCGGCCGGTCGCCCGGATGTCGGCCGCCGCGGACTGCACCGTCAGCGCGCTGTCCAGCGGCACCCGGACCTGGACCCGGGCCTTCGGGGTGCGGCGCCAGTTCCAGGTCGACTCGGGGGCGTGCACCACCAGGGTGTCGCCCTCCAGGGCCACGGTGAAGCGGTCTTCGGCGCCGTCCTCCGGCACGATCTCCACCTGGGCGTCGGGTCGGTTCTCGGCCACCACTTCCGCCGTGCCGCGCTGCAGGCGCAGGGACACCGTCACGGGGGTGGAACGGTCGAACACGTACATGGTCTCTTCCTTTCCGAAGGCCGAAACGAGCAGGTCAGGCTTGCGCGAAGCCGGTGATGCGCTTGCCGGGGCGGCCGCGGCCGCGCTCCGGGGACGGGCCCGCCGGCGGGCCGCCGGCCGCGGCTGCCGCGATCGCGCGGACGAGCCAGGCGTTGACCGAGATGCCCTCGGCCGCCGCGGTGTGCTCGACGTGCGCCTTCAGCGCCTCCGGCATGCGCAGGGTCAGGCGGGCGAGATCGCCGCTGTCGACGAGCGCCGCCGGCTGCGGTGCGGCAGCGGGCTCCGCCGCCGCCTCGGTGACCACCAGGTCCGCCTCGCGGCCGCGGAGGCGGACGTCCACCACCGGGCCGTGCAGCCGGGTGGTGATCTCGGCCGCCGCGTCCGAGAGCGCCTGGAGCAGCGCCAGCCGGGCCGAGGCCTCGAGGGCGTGGCCGAGCAGATCCGCCGCCCGGGTGGTCTCCGGACCACCCGGGGCCGCGGCGGCGCTGAGGTCGCTGCGGAGCGATTCGAGGTACGGCGTCAGGTCCATGACACCAATATGACGTCAGCTATGACGTCTGTCAACCGTCAAAGTGACACCAGGGGGGAACCCTGAGCGGCCGTGGGTGGCACCCCCCAGCGAAATCTCCGCGTCGCGGTACGCCGCAGGGCGGACGCCCGGGACCCCTCGCACCGAAAGACTGAGCCGGACCACATCAAGGCGTGTTCCCAGGGGGCAATAGTGACAACGACGGATTCCGGCGAACCGGCGGCTGCCAAGGCCGGCGAGGTCTGGAAGGTCTACGGCAGCGGCGAGGCGCGGGTCGTCGCGTTGCGCGGCGTGAGTGCCGAGTTCGAGCGCGGCAGGTTCACGGCCATCATGGGACCGTCCGGCAGCGGCAAGTCCACCCTCATGCACTGCCTGGCCGGGCTGGACACGGTCGACCGCGGCGAGGTGCACGTCGGCGGCACCAAGATCACCGGCCTGGGCGACAAGGCGCTGACCCGCCTGCGCCGCGACCGGGTCGGCTTCATCTTCCAGCAGTTCAACCTGCTGCCGACGCTGAGCGCGCAGGAGAACATCCGGCTCCCGCTGGACATCGCCGGGCGCAAGCCCGACCCGCAGTGGTGGGACGTCGTCATCGACACCGTCGGGCTGCGCGACCGGCTCACCCACCGGCCCAGCCAGCTCTCCGGCGGCCAGCAGCAGCGGGTCGCCTGTGCCCGGGCGCTCATCGGCCGGCCGGACGTCATCTTCGCCGACGAGCCCACCGGCAACCTGGACTCCCGTTCCGGCGCCGAGGTCCTGTCGTTCCTGCGGGCCAGCGTCCGCGAGCACCGCCAGACCATCGTGATGGTCACCCACGACCCGGTCGCTGCCAGCTATGCCGACCGGGTGGTGTTCCTCGCCGACGGGGAGATCGTCGACGAGCTCATCGACCCGACCGCCGAGACGGTCCTGGACATGATGAAGCGCCTGGACACCCACGCCGAACCGGTGATGCTCTGATGCTGCGCGCGACCCTGAAGAGCCTGCTGGCGCGCAAGCTGCGGCTCATCCTCTCCGGGCTCGCCGTCGTGCTCGGCGTCATGTTCGTGGCCGGCGCGTTCGTGGTCACCGACACCCTGGGCAAGTCGTTCGACTCGCTGTTCGCCAGCGCCTACTCCACCACCGACGTCGGCGTCACCGCGAAGCCGAAGGTCGAGGTCTCCGAGTTCGAGGGCGAGCAGGTCGTCACGCCGTTGCCCGCGAGCGCGGTCGCCCAGGTGCGCGGCGTGCCCGGCGTGCGGAGCGCGACCGGCCTGGTCGAGGCCGACGGCGCCCGGGTGATCGGCAGCGACGGCAAGGTCCTCACCTCGGTGGGTCCGCCCCGCTTGGGCACCGCCTGGACCGGCGCGGATTCCCTGATGGAGCTGCGCGAGGGCCGCGGCCCGACCGCCGACGACGAGATCGCGGTGAACGCGGCCGTGGCCGAGGCCGCCGCCATCAAGGTCGGCGACCGCGTCGGCGTGCTCACCCTCGAGCCGAAGAAGCAGTTCACCCTGGTCGGCGTCTACGGCTACAGCGGTAACCGGGACAGCCTCGGCGGCGTGCAGGAGGTCGCCTTCACCGAGCCGGTGGCGCAGAAGCTGATGCTCGGCGTGACCGGCGGCTACAGCTCGATCCGGGTCAAGGCCGCGCCGGGCGTGTCCCCGGAGGAGCTGCGGGACCGGATCGCGGCCACCCTCGGCGCCGGCTACGTGACCAAGACCGGCGACCAGCTCGTCGCGGACACCTCCGCCGACCTGAAGGAAGGGCTCGGCTTCTTCAGCAACATCCTGCTCGGCTTCGCCGGGGTGGCGCTGTTCGTCGGGATCTTCCTGATCCTCAACACCTTCTCGATCATCGTCGCGCAGCGGACCCGCGAGCTGGCGCTGATGCGGGCACTCGGCGCCAGCCGCCGCCAGGTGATCGGCTCGGTGCTCGTCGAGGCGGTGGTGATCGGCCTGGTCGCGTCGGTGCTCGGCCTGGCGGCCGGGGTCGGCGTGGGCGCGCTGCTCGCGTACCTGTTCAACTCGTTCGCCGGCGGCGGGCTGCAGCTCGGCACGGTCGGCGTGCCGCTCATCGCGGTCGTCAGCTCGTTCGTCGTCGGGGTCCTGGTCACCGTGGTCGCCGCGGTCCTGCCCGCGCTGCGGGCATCGCGCATCGCGCCGGTCGCGGCGATGCAGGAGGTCGCGACGCCGGACCGGCCGCTGACCAAGGTCAGCGTGGCGGGTGGCGTGGTCACCGCGGCGGGCGCGGCCGCGCTGGGACTCGGCCTCTTCGCCGACCTGGGCGACGCCACGCTCTGGACCATCCTGGGCGGCGTCCTGGTGTCGTTCATCGGCATCGCGCTGCTCACGCCGCTGATCAGCCGTCCGGTGGTGTCCGGCATCGGCCGGCTCTTCTCCTGGTCGTTGCCGGGCCGGCTGGGCCGGCTCAACTCGGGCCGCAACCCGCGGCGCACGGCGATCACGGCGGCCGCGCTGATGGTCGGCATCGCCCTGGTCACCGGCGTCACCGTGGTGATGGACTCCGCCAAGAGCAGCCTGAAGGCCGAGGCCGCGACGGTGCTCAAGGCCGAGGTCATCATCAGCGGCGACCAGAACGGCCCGCGCCCGCCGACCTACGACCCGGCGGTGCTGCGCGAGGCGGCGAAGATCCCGGGGGTACGGGCGGCGGCCGGCGTCTGGAACGACCAGGTGGTCATCAACGGCGAGAAGCAGTGGGTGAACGCCACCGACGACCTGACCGCCCTCGCCGAGGGGTACGGGGCGAGGGCCGCGAGCGGCACCCTGGCGAAGCTCGCCGACGACCAGATCGCCGTCAGCGTGCCGGAGGCCCAGAAGTACGGGTGGCAGGTCGGCACCAAGGTGACGATCCAGCCGCCGCGCGGTGATCCCCGCGACTACACGATCGCGGCCACCTATGCCGAGGAGTCCCTGCCCGGCAGCTACCAGCTGCCGTACGCGACGACCAAGGACTTCGGCATCACCCAGCCGTTCATCGGCCTCATCCGGCTCGCCGACGGTGTCCCGGTGAGCCAGGTGCTGCCGCAGGTCAAGGCGCTGCTGGCGGACAGCCCCGAGGTGACGGCGCAGGACGCGCAGGCGTATGTCGACGAGCAGGCGGCGACCTTCGACACGCTCATCACGATGATCCAGATCCTGCTGGCGCTGGCCATCCTGATCGCGGTGCTCGGCGTGATCAACACCTTGGCGCTGTCGGTGCTCGAACGCACCCGCGAGCTGGGCCTGCTGCGCGCGGTCGGCCTGGGCCGGGCGCAGACGATGCGGATGGTGACCGTGGAGGCGGTGGTGATCTCGGTCTTCGGCGCCCTGCTCGGCGTGGTCGTCGGCGCCGGCATGGGCACGGCGGTGACCCGGGCCCTGAAGAGCGACGGCATCACCGAGCTGGTGCTGCCGTGGGGCCGGATGGGCACCTACCTGGTGCTGGCCGCCCTGGTCGGAGTGATCGCCGCGGTCCTGCCGGCGATCCGCGCCGCCCGCCTCAACGTCCTGGGCGCGATCGCCCACGATTGAGCCACCGAGGCTGAGCCACCGAGGCGGGCCTGATCGGCCCACGAGCCCGCGCCGGATTCGGCGCGGGCTCGTGCCGGCTTGGTCAGGTGGTGGCGCGGGCGAACAAGCTCGCCAGGAAGGTCGGGTCGACGCCCACCAGGGAGTCGCGCAGGTGCACGCCGTCGGTCGGCGGGAGCTCCAGCTCGGCCGGCACCGCCAGCACCGCCGCGCCCGACGCGACCGCGCTCGCCATCCCGGTCGGCGAGTCCTCGATCGCCACGCACTCCTCGATCTTCACGCCGAGCAGGTCGGCCGCCCTGCGGTACGGCGCCGGGTCGGGCTTCGGGGCCGACACCTCGTCGCCGCAGACCACGACGTCGAAATTCTCCCGGCCCAGGGTGTCGAGCGCGACCTCGACGAGCCGGCGGCCGGTCGAGGTGACCAGCGCGGTCGGCACGCCCGCCGCGCGGACCGCGTGCAGCAGCTCCAGTGCTCCCGGGCGCCAGACCAGGCCGTTGCCGAACAGCTCCTCGACCCGCCGCTCCAGCCATGCCACGTCGGCGGCCTCGTCGCGGTCCGGCTGGGCCAGGTCGTCGCGCAGGATCCGCATCGAGCTGGCCATGCTGCTGCCGATCATCGCCAGCCGGGCCGGCGTGGTCAGCGTGCCGCCGGCGTGTTCGGCCAGCTCGTACAGCGCGACGTCCCAGACCTTCTCGCTGTCGACCAGCGTGCCGTCCATGTCGAAGAGCACCGCGGCCGGTTGTGTGGGTGTCAGGGCGGGCCTCCCGGGCCGATCGGATCGTGTCCCCACCCATTGTTGCCGACCGTGACGCCGTCCCGGGCGCCAGTGTGACCGCTACGACACGCCGCAGGGGTCCAGCGAACGCTCGTAGCCGGTGTCGAAAGCCCTGGTCCGCTGCTTGGCCGAGCCGTGCGCGCCCTCGGCGAACCAGGGCTGGCCCGGTTCGTCGCCGACCGCCTCCAGGCCCTTGGCGAGCTCGTCCAGGTCACCGTCGTCGAGCTTGAGGGTGCCACCGCGCTCGGTGTCGCCGATGTACGCCCCCGCCATGCAGTCCGCCTGCAGCTCCTGCTCGATGGTGAATTCCTTCTGGATGCGCAGCCGCGTCTGGACCGCGTGCGCGTACTCGTGGCCGAGCAGGTAGAAGATGAACGCGTCGCCGATCTGCCGGAACGCGGCGAACGCCCAGTTGATGTCGTACGCGATGAAGTCACCCGCCGAGCAGTACGCGGCGTTGTTGAGCCCCAGCCCCTGCCCGCCGCAGGACACCTCGCCCTCCTCCTCGTACGCGATGAGCTGCGCGACCGGCTCGAACCGCAGCCCGGCCGCCTTGAACTCCTTCCGCCAGTAGGCCTCGGCGACGCGCTCGGCGTCGCCGACGTCGGCCTTGAACTCCGCCGGGGTGTCCGTGCCGTCCGGGTCCTCGCCCGCCGGGGCGGTGCGGGCCGAATCGGTGCGGGTCACGGACGCCGGCTGGTCCGGATCACCGCTCCGCCCGGCCTGGCTGTTCGGCGCGGAGACGCAGCCGAGGGCGACCAGCGCTGCCGCCAGCGCTGCCGCCAGCGGGGCCAGGTCGACGAGACTTCTACGGCGCGGTACCGGCATGCGGGTCCTCCGGGGGCAGGCGTAACCGGGATACACCAACGGTACGGACGGCTACCCACCCAGGGATCAGTCTGTGTGGGACTGGACACTGCCGGAGTTCGGGGCACGGCGCCGCGGCCGGGCGTAGCTTGCACTCATGAAGCAGGTATCGCTGGCCGGTCTCGACGTGTCGCGGCTGGGTCTCGGCTGCATGGGCATGTCGGCGTTCTACACCGGTGCGAACGCCGACGAGGCCGAGTCGATCCGCACCATCCACCGCGCTCTCGAGCTGGGTGTGACGCTGTTCGACACGGCGGAGATCTATGGCCCGTACTCGAATGAGGAGCTCCTCGGCCGGGCGCTGGCCGGGCGCCGCGCCGACGCGGTGATCGCGACGAAGTTCGGGCAGCTCTCGCATCGCGGCGGCGACGGTGGCCGCACGCTGGATTCGCACCCGGACAACGTGCGGGCCGCGGTCGAGGGTTCCCTCAAGCGGCTCGGCACCGACCACATTGACCTGTACTACCAGCACCGGGTGGACCCGAAGGTGGCGATCGAGGACACCGTCGGCGCCCTGGCCGACCTGGTGCAGGCCGGCAAGATCCGGCACATCGGGCTGTCCGAGGCCGCCCCGGCGACGATCCGCCGGGCGCACGCCGTGCATCCGATCACCGCCGTGCAGTCGGAATACTCACTGTGGACCCGCGATCCGGAGGCCGAGGTGCTGCCGACGCTGCGCGCCCTGGGCATCGGCTTCGTGCCGTATTCCCCGCTGGGCCGCGGCTTTCTGACCGGCGCCATCAGCTCGGTCGACGAGCTGGACGCCGGCGACTCCCGCCGGGGCAACCCCCGCTTCGCCGGCGGAAACTTCGACCGTAACCTGCGCATCGTGGCCGAGGTGCGGGCGGTGGCCGCCGAGGCCGGGGCCACCCCGGCGCAGGTCGCGCTCGCCTGGGTGCTCGCGCGGGGCGACGACCTCGCCCCGATCCCGGGCACCAAGCGGGTGTCGCGCCTGGAGGAGAACGTGGGCGCGGACGCGCTGGTCCTGTCCGGGGACCAGATGGCCCGGCTGAGCGCGATCGAACCGCCGGTCGGCGCCCGCTACGCGGACATGACCACGATCGACCGCTGAGGAGCGGAGGTTGCGGATCGAGGACGTCACCCCGGAGACGGTACGGCCGGTGCGCCGGTCGTTGCTGGTGCAGAGCTGGCACGACCTGGCGTTCCTGCACTGGGCCGTGCCGCCGGCGGTGGTGGCTCCGCTGCTGCCGCGCGGCACGGTGCCGGACACCCTCGACGGGGTGACCTACGTGGGCCTGATCGGCTTCCGGATGGTGCGGCTGGGGGTGTTGCGCGGGCCGGGGATCCCCTACCTGGGCACGTTCTGCGAGACGAACGTGCGGCTCTACAGCGTGGACGCCCGGGGCCGGCGGGCCGTCGTCTTCCGCTCCCTGGAGGCCGAGCGGCTGTTGCCGGTGCTGACCGCGCAGGTGTTGCTGCGGCTGCCGTACAAGTGGGCGCGGATGCGGCTGACGAGGGACGGCGACGTGCTGCGCTACACCAGCAGGCGGCGCTGGCCCGGGCCGCGCGGGGCGGCCAGCGCGATGACGGTACGGGTGGGAGCGCCGGTGCGGCAGCCGACGGCGGTGGAGCACTTCGTGACCGCCCGCTGGGGCCTGCACACCCGGGCGTGGGGCCGCAGCCTGCACCTGCCCAACGAGCACCCGCGCTGGCCGCTGCACCGCGCGGAGCTGCTCGAGCTGGACGACGAGCTGGTCACCGCCGCCGGCCTGCCCGCACCGGCCGGCCCACCGGTGAGCGTGCTGTATTCCCCCGGAGTCCCGGTCACCTTCGGGGCCCCGGACACGCTGGACCGGGGCCGACCGCCGGCGGGTTAGCCGAGCGCTCCGTCCAGCTCGGCGATCTCCGGGGCGTCGGGGCCCTCGTCCACCACCGGCCGGGTCCCTGCCGCCGGGCTCGCCGGGCTCAGACCCGGGACGGGATGCGCCGGTGCAGTTCGGCGAGCAGCGTCGCGGGCCCGGGCGACATCAGGCCCACGTCGATGAGGAACGCCGAGCCCGCCTCGCGGCGCAGCACCCGCGGGCGCCGGCCGGGACCGGGCAGTTCGGTCACCGCGCCCATGTCGGTGGGGGTCACCACCAGTTCCGTGAACGGTCCCCACCGGCGCAGCCCGACCGAGGCGACCGACGCCCAGCGCAGGTGCACGCCCCGGCGGCCGGTCGCGGCGAACTCCAGGCCGTAGACGGAACTCTTCATCCAGCCGAGCCGGTTCCAGACCAGGAGCATGACCAGGCTCGCCGCCACGACCGGGACGATGAGCAGGCTCTCCGCGACCGACACCAGGTCACCGATCGCCGGCGGATCCCCGAGCAGCACCTGGACCAGCACGGACAGGCCCCGGCACGGGAACCAGACGGCCGCACTCACCCACAGCATGGTCACGAAGACCTGCCCGCGCGGCTGGAAGAACGTCGTGGCGTCCTCGCCGGGTACGAGAGGGTGATCGTCCACGATCGCCAGTATGCCCGACTATGTAGCCACATATACGGTATTGGCCGACTCTCCCCCGGTCAGCGGGTTGGGGAATGACACCACCCGCGCCGACGACGCCGTGAAGACCTCCGCGAGCACGGCCTCGAACTCCGCGTCCGGCGGGTCGTCGGACCACAGGGCGAAGACGCCGCCGGGCTTGAGGTGCGCGGTGAGCCGGCGCATCCCGTCGACGGTGTAGAGGGCCGCGTTCGCGGGGGCCAGCACGTGCCGCGGGCTGTGGTCGACGTCCAGCAGGATCGCGTCGAAGCGACGGCCGGGCGCGGCCGGGTCGAAGCCGTCCGGCCCCGCCGCCATCGCGAAGAAGTCACCCTCGATCAGGCGGCTGCGCGCGTCGCTGACCAGCGCCCCCGCCTCGGGCAGCAGTCCGCGCTCGTGCCAGGAGATGACCTCGGCGACCGCGTCGACGACCAGCAGCGACGACACCCGGGAATCCTCGAGCACCGCCCGCGCGGTGTAGCCGAGGCCGAGCCCGCCGACCACGACCTCGGGGCGGGCGCCCGCGGGCAGCGCCGCCAGTCCCAGCCGGGCCAGTTCGATCTCGGCGACGGTGAACAGACTCGACATCAGGAACTCATCGTTGATCTTGACTTCGTAGATGTCGACCCCGAGCCGCGGGTCCAGCCGGCGGCGCAGGCTGATCTCGCCGATCGGCGTCTCGCGCCAGGCGAGCTCCTCGAACCGGGCGCTCACGCCACCACCGGGCACAGAGTTGACGGTTGGCTCGCAAGCTCGCTCACGCCCAGCACCGCGGATACCTTCATGGCCGGTCAGCTTGCCACGCTGACCGGCCACCCGGTGGGACACGCCCGGCGTGCTTCTTCCATGACCGTGCCGGGGTCTTCCGCCGGGAGTGGGCTCAAGCGGAGATGCGCTGCGAGGTGAACTCGTCGTCATCCTCGTCGGCGCCCTGCGCGCTCCCGGCCGCCAGGGCCTCGGCCTCGGCCTCCGAACTGCCGATCTTGGCGAGCTCGCGGGTGTAGACCTTGGTCGCGTTGTAGAGCTTGTAGATCAGCAGCAGTTCGAACGCCGCCAGGCCCGCGGCGGAAAGAATGGCGAAGAACATGACCTGGTTGGTCAGCGGGCCGAGGATGAAGACGAACATCTGGAACTCGATGCCGCTGAACACGTGGGCCCGGATGCGCTGGCGGCCCAGCATGTCGCGAACCTTGAAGAGCGGGCTGAACTTGGTGCGGAAGTCGCCGTAGATGTCGACGACGGGCCGCTCCTCGCCGTTGCCGTCGACCGCCGTGCCGGCGGCAGCCCCCGCCGGGTGCTCGGCGCTGGTCTCGTCGACGAAGACCGGCCCGCTGGAGTCCTCGCCGCGGGCGGACTCGAGGCGGGTCCGCATGTCCCGCTTGACCTTGCCCATCTGCAGGGCGTTCAGGTAGCGGAACATGTCGAGGAAGACGACCACGCCGGCCAGCCACAGGTAGGCGTAGTTGTCGGTCTTGGCGTACTGACCGACCATCAGGGCGACCGCGCAGGTGACCACGCGCAGCCGGTCGAAGACGTAGTCGAGCCAGGCGCCGAAGACCGAGCCCGTGCCCTTGAGCCGGGCGATCTTGCCGTCCATGCAGTCGAGCACGAAGCTGATGTGGAAGACCACCGCGCCGGCCACCAGCCAGGGGTAGTCACCCTGGACGAAGCAGTAGGCGGCCACGAAGCCGAGCAGGAAGGCACCCATGGTGAGCACGTTCGGCGTGATCCACTTGACCGGGGCCACCAGCCAGACGAGCCGGGACGCCAGCGGGTCGACCAGCCATACGGTCCACCACGCGTCGCGATCCTTGTAGGTACGGGTCCGGATCTCGTCAAGCGTGAACCGTTGTGCCATGCCACAACTCCACCGAGGTGATGAATACATGAAAAGTAGGACGCGCGGACATTACAGGAGTTGGGTTTCGGGTCGCGACGGCAGCCCGAAAATCTGGATAAACGACGCCTGAATGCGCCTGACCGGACGGAATCGTCACGCTGCGCCATAGAGCAGAAGAACAATCAGTGCCGGGACGCCGCCGAGGAGCAGCCCGCCGCCGAAGCCCCGGGTCCGCGGCACGGCCAGGCAGGACAGCCCGAGGACCAGCGCGCCGGCGCCCGTCAGCAGCAGCGCCGGATACGTCGCGGACAGCGCCGCCACCAGGCACGGCACTCCCCCGGCGGCGAGCCCCGCCACGAACAGCCGGCGGCCCGCGGGCGGCGCGGCCACCCGCAGCACCGCGTCGCCGAACACCCCCGGGCCGGCCTCCAGGGAGAACTCGTAGCCCTCGGCGTCGTACGCCCGCAGCGCCAGCGGCTCCGCCTGCTGGCGTACCCGCAGGCCGGCCTCCTGCCAGAGGTCGCGGTAGACGCCGACGAGCCGCGGGTAGTCGACCGGCACGTCGCGCAGCAACAGGCCGCGTTCGCGCCGCCGGCCGGGGTGCGCCATCGGCGTGACCTTCAACCTGGTCGAGACCAGCGCGCCGTGCAGCCTGTTCTCCGCCTCCCGCACGACCGGGTCGCGGGGCAGAAGCCGGT
The DNA here is from genome assembly GCF_003947245.1 of Actinoplanes sp. ATCC 53533. Classification (NCBI taxonomy): domain Bacteria; kingdom Bacillati; phylum Actinomycetota; class Actinomycetes; order Micromonosporales; family Micromonosporaceae; genus Actinoplanes; species Actinoplanes sp. ATCC 53533. The sequence continues at coordinate 13,661 of NZ_QHHV01000168.1, forward strand.
GCAGCAGGCGCAGCACGAAGGCGTTGAGCAGGGCGAGCAGGGGCAGGGCATGCCAGCCGAGGTGGTCCGGGACCAGGGCCAGCAGCGGGTACAGCAGGCCGGTCGGCAGGGTCAGGGCCAGCGCCACGAACGCCGCCAGGTCCGAGGAGTAGGACGGCAGCCGGCTCAAGATTGTGAGCATCGCCACCACGGCGACGTACAGGGCCGCCACCGCGGCGAAGGGGAGCCGGCGCATGAGCGCAGTCTGCCTGCCCGGCGCCGCCCGCCGGCGGCGAATCGGCACCTACCCCGCGCGCTGGACACGTATTGGCGGGCACGCCCGCGCGTGTCAGGATTCCGGCGTGACCTCGCGGGTGGCCTCGTGCGGGGCGCGGCGACTCTCAGGGAGATGACGGTGGACGCCGACCACGTCGCGGACGACCTCGAATCCGTGTTGCTCACCGAGGACCAGATCCGCGCCCGGGTGCAGGCGGTGGCCGCCGAGATCGGCAAGGACTACGCCGACCGCGACATCGTGCTGGTGGGCGTGCTCGGTGGCGCCGCCACGTTCACCGTCGACCTGGCCCGGGCCCTGGAGAGCCAGGTGGAGATCGACTGGATGGCGATCCGGTCGTACACCACCGGCAAACGCGCCTCCGGCTCCGTACGGCTGCTCAAAGATCTTGATCTGGACATCGCGGACCGCGACGTGATCATCGTCGAGACCGTGATCCAGACCGGCCTGACCATGTCCTGGCTGATCGCGAACCTGCGGCAGCGCGGGCCGGCGTCGATCGCGGTGGCCGCGCTGCTCCGCAAGCCGGACACGCCGGAGTTCGGCGTGCCGACCTACATCGGCTTCGACGTGCCGGACGGCCTGATCGTCGGGTACGGCCTGGACTACCGCGGGCACTACCGCAACCTGCGCTGCGCAGCCGTGCTCGCCCCGCACACGGTGCGGTAGCTCCCGGCCCCGGCGCGGCCCGCGGCGTCAACGGCCCGCGGCGCCATGCCAAGATCACCCATGCCCGTGACCAACCCCTGGCTCGCCGGGCCGGCGCCGACGGCCCGCCTGGACCGTTCCCGGCTCGAAGAGCGCCTGCTGAATCTGCTGTCGTCGCAGAACATGTGCGTGCTGGCCACCGCGGGTCCGGCGGGACCGCTGGCCACCCCGGTGCGCTACTTTCACCTCGAATTCACGCTCATGTTCACGGCGGCGGCCGGCTCGCCGAAGCTGCGCAACATCGCCGCCGACCCCCGGGTCTCCGTCGGCGTCTTCGCGCCGCTGGTGGGCCAGGCCAGCAGCCGCGGCGCGCAGATCTTCGGCCGGGCGCGGGTGCTGACCGGATCGGACCCGGAGTTCAGCACCTACTGGCCGGCAGTGCGCTGGCAGTCGGACCACGTGGAGCGGTCCCGGTCGCTGGACGACCCGCCGCAGGGGCCGCTGGTGGTGATCCCGGCCGAGCGCGTCGTCTACACCGAGCACTGGCTGCGGCGCGACGGCTTCGCACCCCGGCAGGTCTGGCAACCCGCCGACCCGCGTACCGCTGCCGGGGACCGCGGCGCCGGCGGCGACCCGCCCTTGCGGTGACGTCGTTCTCGACGACGGCGTCAGTTGCCGCTCAGCGCGAGCCGCAGGCCGAAGCCGGTGATGACGGTGCCGGTGATCCGGTCCATGACCCGGCGGGCCGCCGGCCGCGGCAGGGCCGCGCGGAGCCGGTGCGCAAGCCCGACCAGAACGGTGGACCAGAGCATGCTGAGCACGGTCACGCGAGCAAGCTATCCCCCTCCTGGCCTCGGCTCACGGCCAGGATCCTGATCACTGGGATGCCCGGAACTGCTGGGCGACCCGGTGCTGTCAGTCGGCGACATGGGCGGTGTTGTCGAGCCAGTGCTGGGCGAGGCCGGTGTCGCCGTCGACGCTGATGGTGGTGGCTTCGGGACCGGTGAGCGGGAGCCGTCGGGTCAAGATCAGCAGCAGCGATCCTGCCGGGCCGGTCACCGTCACATCGGCCTGCCGGGTTCCGTGCTGCCACCTCGCCCCGTCCGGCCGCCGTTCGACGAACCAGGCGCCCGTGCCGTCCGCGGTGTCGGTGGCCAGCCACTGCAGCCTCTGCCCGGTGCCCCGGATGGCGTGGGCGGACTCGGACCGCAGCATCTCCCAGGTGGGGGAGGTGAGCATCGCGAGGTGGTTACTGATGAGCGCGGCCGCGATGTCAGCGTCGATGTCGGTCGGCCGGCCCGCCGCGTTGGCCGCGTCGAAGCCGTGGACGACGGTCTCGTTGAGGACGCTGGACAGCCAGAATCGTGTCCCGGGCCGCTCGTCGCCCGCGGGGTTGAACACCGGCGCGTCGAGCGCGTCATCGGAGCACGCGCTCGCGGCCCGCTGCCCGGACTCCGACAGCCACGCCTGCCACTCGCGGGGGTCGGTGGGGAACACGGCCATCTCCGTGGGCAGCTGGGTGGGGTCGGTGATGCGCCGCTCGATGATCTCCGCGACCCAGTGCTGGGTCTGGCCCACGTGCTCGACCAGGTCAGCGACGGTCCACTCCGGGGCTGTCGGCACGGCGGCGTCAGGTCCGGCCGCGACGGCCGATTCCGCCAGACGTCGGCTGTGCTCGACGATCGCTCGCCGGGCGTCTGCTGGGTTCAGCTCGGTCATGGGATTGCCCTTCTCGTAAGCTCGTTGTGCTGGGTATGACTCGGCGTGCCGGCCGAACTCATCGGTGACCTCCCGATCGCCGAGCACCGGCCAAGAATGCCGGTTGGGGCAAGATCTGCGGCATGGAATACTTCTGCTATCACCGCGACCGGCACGGCTCGGCGGCGCTGCGCGACGAGTTGCGGGAAGAGCACTGGTCCTACATGGACCGGCACGCGGCGCAGATGATCGCCCGCGGCCCGACCTTCGCCGACGACGGCGACACCCCCACCGGCAGCGTGCACATCCTCGACCTGCCCGACGCCGCCGCGGCCCGGGCATTCGCCTTCGACGAGCCCAATTACCAGGCCGGCGCGTACCGGGACGTGATGCTGCGCCGATGGCGCAACACCCTGGGACGCACCATGTGGGACTTCCCCGGCGGCCGGACCGGCGGGAACCGGTATCTGGTGCTCGGGCTCGGCGCGGGGCAGGCGGCCGACCTGGCGGTGCCGCCCGGCCGGGAGGGGCTGATCGCGTACGGGCCGCTGCTGTCGGACGACGGCGCCGGTTGGCTGGGCACGGCGGCGCTGGTCCGGGCCTCGGATCCGGCGGAGGCGCGTACGGTCCTGACCGCGGACTCCTACGCCGAGATCGAGGTGCACAACTGGGCCTTCGGCGGACGACCTGCATGACCCGAGGACGGCCACCTGGAATGGCCTAATAGCCGTTCTGGATCATCGGGCACCGAGCCAGTCGCAGGATCAGATCCACCCGCCCGGCCAGTACCAACGCCATCCGATCCGAAAAGGGGCACCACGGGTCCCGCGCCCACGTGGCCAACCCGGACCGCATCCGATACGCCCACTATGACCGATGCCGTCAGGGCCACGGCGACCGCAGCCGAGATTCCGGCACCCAGCACGGCCGGTACGGCCATCCGCAACGCGTTCCGCACAGAACATCCTCAAGCTCCAGTGGGAAGGACCGCAGCCATCAGCCGAATCGGCAGGCCATCTTGGACAGCCTTGGACACGGAGGTGCGGACGCATCGGTCGAAACCCGACCGATCGCACCTCCCAACGACTGCGACCTCAGAACCTGGACTCGCCCAGGACGAGGCTCCCGTTTCTGATGATCGGGCACCGGACCAATAGGAGGATCCTGTCCGCCTTACCGGTCAGCACCGATGCGGTCCGGTGCTGCCACGCCCCGACCAGACCGCTGCCGGAACGCGCAACACCGCCCGCGTCTGACAGGCCGGCCATGACCGGGCCCGACACCACGAGCATCACGGTCAACGCCGCCGCCGACAGTCCCAGACCGGCCAGCACGGCACGCAGCGACCGCGTCTTGCTCCGCATCATCCCACTCCCTCGATCAGCGCCCTGGACGGCTGAGCCTACGGTCGGACACCCTGACGGAACGGCGATGTTGGACACGACTGGACACCACACGCCAGCGGAGTGGCCGGGCGGGCCCCGGCCACTTGTGCGCGACGTGCCCTCCCGGTCGATGAACCTCGAAGGGCCTACTGGCCGAACGCCGCACAGCGGCTACCAGAAGAACCCAAGTGATGTCGGATTCGCTGCCGATCAGTCCGAGATCAGCGCGCATGGCATCGATCGTGGCGTGGCGGCCAGGGCACTTGATCTGTCAGTAGCCAGGCGGACGGGTGAAGCCGGGCAGTATGTCGGCGTCCTCCAGCGCGGCCGCGATGTCCAGCAGCCGTGACTCCGACCAGCGCGGACCCACGAGCTGTATGCCAATCGGGAGCCCGTCGTCGTCCACTCGGGCCGGTATGGTCAACGCCGGCAGCCCGGCCAGGTTCGCGAACACCATGGAGTACCCCTGCCGGTCGTACCCGGTCGCGTCGTGCCGGAACGCTGTGGTCTGCGCGGGTGGCAGCACCAGTGCGTCGTACCCGTCGAAGTACCGCTCCCAGGCGGCGATGAACGCGTCCCGGCGGTGTAGTGCGGTGAGGTACCACCCGACCGTGCGCCGCTCGTCGGCAAGCTGGGCGTCGGGGTCGAACACGCCGGTGACGACCTCTACGAGTTCGCCGAACAGCCGCTGCTCGCCCCAGTCAAGGCCGGGTAGGTCGGCCGACACCCGCGCGCCGTGGTCGGACGCCCCGGTCGCCACCCGGTCTACGGCGGCGCGCAGGCTTGGCGACACGTCGGCGCCAGGCAGTTCGGTGGCGACGGCGAGCCGCAGGCCAGCGAGGTCGACCCGCCGGCGGGCCGGCAGCGGTACCGGCGGCACGTCCGCGTCCCGACCGTCCGGTCCGGCGATGACGCGCAACACCAGGTCCAGATCGTCGAGGGTGCGCGCGATCGGGCCGGGCGCGCCCAGCACTCGGACCGTCCGGGGCACCCCGGGCGGCGGGCTAAAGAATCCGACCGTGGAAACCCGGTGCTCGGTGGTCTTGAGGCTGAGCACACCGCAGAAGTGGGCCGGCAGCCGCAGTGAACCGGCCAGGTCCGACCCCACCTCGACCGGGGACAGTCCGGCCGCAACCGCGGCAGCGGCCCCGCCGCTGGAGCCGCCGGGCGTCCGGTCGGCACACCACGGATTATCCGTACGCCCGAAGATCGGGTTTTCGCTTTTGTAGTCGGCCAGGAACGGCGGCACGTTGGTGTGCCCGACGATGACCGCGCCGGCCGCGCGCAGCCGAGCCGCGACGGTGCCATCCGCCGTCGGGATTCGGTCGAAGACGGTGCTGCCGACAGTTGTCCGCAGGCCGGCAACGTCGTGGCCGTCCTTGAGCGTCATCGGTACCCCGCACAGCGGCCCGACCTCGTCGCCCCGCGACAGCGCACGGTCGGCGGTCGCCGCGGCCTCGCGCGCCGCGGCCGCATCGAGCGAGACGACAGCGTTCAGCGCCGGGTTGACCGTCGCGATCCGGCCCAGGTACGCCTCGAGCACCTCGATCGCGGACAGTTCCCTGCGCCGCAGCCGGGCGGCCAGCTCAACGGCCGACAGGTAGCACAGCTCGGCCATCAGCCCCTCACCACCGGCTGCTGCAGTACGGTGACCTCGGCCGCGCAGTCCGGGCCGGCGGCAAGGTAGATCGGCACCCCGGCCCGCGCCAGGTGTGCGGCCAACTCGTCGTACAGCGGCCGAATAACCGGCGCGATGTCTCCGATACTGAACATGACTCGTCCCGGTCTACGGCCTGACACAGTGTCAGGGTCAAGCGACCGTACCTCTGTTCCGTCGGACCGTACCGGATGACCGGGATTGCGGCCCTGGTGCCTGTGACAGTTTCCGCTTCGGGCCGATGCGGCGGCGCGCGTGCTGCGATCAGGTGCGCCTCCACGCTGAGACCGTCGGCCAACCGCGATTGGCCTCGGGTTTTGTTAGCCTGCGCTCGTGGAGATCACCGCAGAGCGGTTCGTGGCGAGGCTGGGCGCGCTGCCCAGACCGGTTCGGATGCGCAACATCTTCGCTCTCGCCCGCGAGTTCGTCGACCTGCCGCTCGACGATATCGACCAGCTGCTGCAGAGCCCGGAGCACCACCAGCGGGTGGGTGCGCTGAGCATCATGGGCAAGCAATTCACCCGCAAGGCGACCACCGAGGCCCTGCGGACCGAGCTGTACGAGCTCTACCTGCGACGCACCGACCGCATCAACACGTGGGACCTGGTGGACCTCAGCGGCCACCACGTTGTCGGCGGGTACCTCTTCGACAAGCCGCGGACAGTGCTCTACGACCTGGCCCGCGCGGGCGACTGGTGGGAGCGACGGCTGGCCATCTTCGCGACACTGCACTTCGTTCGCCGGGGCGAGGTGGACGATACGTTCGCCATCGCCGAGATCCTCATCAACGACCACGAGGACTA
>NZ_QHHV01000169.1:0-19981 GCF_003947245.1 Actinoplanes sp. ATCC 53533
GGCGGGCTCGGGGGAGCAGTGAGCGCTCGGCGGCTAAGGGCGGGGCTCGCGGGAACGCTGAGCGGTCCGGTGCGGCTGGTGGCGATGGGCGGAAGGCTCGTGTGGCAGGTGCGAGCGGCAGTGCTGGACGTTCTGCCGGTGCCGGTGCCGGTGCCGGTGGCGGTGGCGGTGGCGGTGGCGGTAAGGGCCGGCAGGCGCTTCCGCGGCGGTCCGATGCGATCGGTGAGAACGGGGAGTTGCGGCGTGAGTCCGCCAAGCCGAAGTGGAGCCCTCGGCTTGGGCGTCCGCCGGCGGCTGGGGGTGCTGGGCGTTCGCAGGGGGCTGGCGCCGATGGTGAGCGTCGGGCTGCGGCTGGCCGTGGGAGTCGGGCGGCTGCCGGGGCGGCCTCGGCGGGTGCGGGCGGCGGGAGCGCTGAGCGTGCTGTGACGGCTGGTGCTGGTGGTGAGGCGGAGCGGCGGTTGACCGCGGGGGAGCGGAACGAGCTTCGGCGGCAGGAGAGGCGTGCTGCTCGGCGGGGGCAGGACGGTGCGGCCTTCAGTGGTGCGGCTGCTGGCGGTGCCGCTGTTGGCGGTGCGGCTTCCGGCAGTGCGGCTTCCAGCGGTGCGGCTTCCGGCGCGAAGCGTGGTGAGACCGGACGTGGGGCTTCCAGCGCGAAGCGTGGTGAGACCGGAGGTGCGGCGAAGCGTGCCGTGGGCGCGGCCGCAGGCCGTGCGAAGCGGGATGACGCCGGAGGCGTAGCGAAGCGCAGCGGAGCCGGCGAAGCCGCCGGGACCACGAGCGGCAAGAGCGGCCGTGGGGCGGGGACCCCAGCGCGGAGCGACGATGCTGGTGCTTCCGTGTCGGCGGGCGCTGTCGCGGACGGCGTGACTCCGGCGGACGACCTGAGCCCGGGGCCACGGGCTTCCGGCGTGCCCACTGAGGCGCGTACCGGAAGGAAGAAGCACCGGCACAAGGCCGCCAGCCGGGCGGTCAAGGTGGAGGATGTCTACCGTGCCGGATTTGCCTGTTTTGTTGGTAGGCCGAATGCCGGTAAATCTACCCTGACCAATGCGATCATCGGTCAGAAGATCGCCATCACGTCGAGCAAGCCGCAGACTACCCGGCACATCATCCGCGGCATCCTGCATCAGGAGAATTCCCAGCTCGTGCTGGTCGATACCCCGGGTCTGCACCGGCCCCGGACGCTGCTCGGCGAGCGCCTCAACGACCTGGTCCGGGAGACCTGGAGCGAGGTCGACGTGATCGGCATCTGCTTCCCCGCGGACGAGCCGGTCGGCGCCGGTGACCGCTTCATCTCGGCGGAGATGGCCGAGCTGAAGGCCACCGTCATCGCCGTGGTCACCAAGGTCGACCTGGTCGATCCGGCGACGCTCGCGCAGCGGCTGCTGGACGTCAGCAAGCTCTACGACTTCGCTGACATCGTGCCGGTCAGCTCCGTCTCGGGCCACCAGGTCGAGACGCTGGTCGATGTGATCGTCAAGCTGCTGCCCGAGTCGCCGCCGCTCTATCCGGACGACGTGCTGACCGAGGAGCCTGAGCAGGTGCTCATCGGGGAGCTGATCCGCGAGGCCGCCCTCGAGGGGGTCCGTGACGAGTTGCCGCACTCGATCGCCGTGCTGGTCGAGGAGATGGTGGTCGAGGGTAAGTCGACCAAGATCTATGCGAATCTGTACGTGGAGCGGGACAGCCAGAAGTCGATCGTGATCGGCACCAAGGGCGCCCGGCTCAAGGACGTCGGCACCAAGGCGCGGGCCGAGATCGAGCTCTTGCTGGGCCGCAAGATCTACCTTGATCTGCACGTTCGGATCGCCAAGGAGTGGCAGCGCGATCCCAAGCAACTTCGTCGATTGGGATTTTAGTCGCGTTTGTGGGCCTTATCACCAGGTGCCGGTTTCATTTGCTTTGGCGGGGCTTACTTAGATAGCCCTTAAGGTTATGCGGAATCGGTACCTGGACCTGCTGCGTGCCATCGCCATCGTCCGGGTGGTCGTCTACCACTCCACCGGGTGGGTCGCGCTGACCATCGCCTTCCCGGCGATGTCGGTGATGTTCGCGCTGGCCGGCTCGCTGATGGCGGCCTCGCTCGACCGGTCCGGGCCGATCGCCGTCGAGCGCCGGCTGCGCCGCCTGCTGCCGTCGCTGTGGACGCTGTCCGCGATCGCGGTGCCCGCGATGCTGCTCACCGGTCTCGCCTGGGACTGGAAGATCCTCTACTGGGCCTTCCCGCTGCAGGATCCGCCGGCGAACGGCTGGGGCTCGATGGCGCTGAGCGCCACCTGGTATCTGCGCGACTTCATCTGGTTCGTGCTGCTGTCGCCGCTGGCCCTGCCGGTCTTCCGCCGCTTCCCGAAGCTGTCCGTGGCGGCGCCCTACGCCGCGCTGGTGGTCATCACCCTGCTGGGCCTGACCCCGCACGCCATCGTGCGGGATATGGCCCTGTACGGCGGCGCCTGGCTGCTCGGCTTCGCCCACCACGACGGCATGCTGCGCCGGCTCGCGCCGCGCCGGCTTCTCGGCCTCGCCGCCCTGCTCGCGGCGCTCGGCGCCGCCTGGGTGCTCACCCATCCCGGACCCCGGGGGTACGACCTCAACGACATCCCGCTCGGCAATGCCCTGTGGTCCGCGGCCTTCGTGCTGGTCGCGCTCGGCTTCGCCCCGGTCGCGACGGCTGCGCGCGCGTCTCGGCTGGTCACGGTCCTCAACGCCCGGGCCCTGACCATCTACCTCTGGCACGTGCCGATCATCGTGGCCGTCACCCAGATCGGGGAGGCGCACGGCCTGCCGGTGCGCGGCGCGGTCGGGATCGGCTGGCGGTTCGGGGTGATCGTCGTGCTGGTCGTGCTCGCCGTCGCGCTCTTCGGGTGGGTCGAGGACTTCGCCGTCGGCCGCCGGCCCACGCTGGTGCCGGGCGGGCGCCCGCGCCGGCCCGTCGTCGCGCCCGTCTCACCCGCGGTGCCACCCCTGCGGCAGGTCTCCGGGAGCGCGCACGGGTGAGGGCGGCTACCGTCCCGGCGTCGCGGTGATCGTCGCGTCCCCGCTGCCGGTCTGCACCTCGATGATGTTCTTGGCACTGGGGTCGTCGACGACGCCGAGCAGCTCCGAATCGCCCGAACCGGTGCGCGTCTTCACCTGGTAGGCACCGTCCGGCACGGTCAGCTCGATGTCCCCGCTGCCGGCCCGCGCCGTCACCGAGGCGGCCTCGGCCAGCTCGACGGTGACCGTGCCGGAGCCGGTCTGCGCGTGGACGGCCTTGCCGCCGCTCAGGCCATGCGCGTCGACGTCGCCCGAGCCGGTCACCAGCGTCGCGCCGCCGACCAGGTCGTTGGCCACGACGTCGCCCGAGCCGGACTTCATCGACACCGCGCCGCTGGCCCGGTCGATCAGGACGTCACCGGAGCCCACCGTCACATCGGCGGTGGCGATGTCGCTGAGGGTGATGTTGCCCGAGCCGAGCCGGCCGCGCACGGCCACCCCGGTCGGGGCCTGGATCTCGTACGAGACCATGCACTGGGGCCCGCAGGTCGTGTCGAGGGTGAGCACCGTCCCCACCAGCCGGTACGAGGCCTGGGGGTCGGCGGAGCCGTCGGTGCGCACGATGCGCTTGATCCGGGTGTCGGGGATCGCCGCCGTCGTGACGGTGACGTTGCCGCTGCCGCCGCCGGTCAGGACGATCTCGGAGACTTTCACCTTCTCGGTGTCGTCGTAGGTCAGCCGGGCGCCGATCCCCCCGCCGCAGCCGGCCAGGGCGGCCGCGGTCGCGGCGATCAGGGTGACGGCGCCGGCGCGCCGGGCGAGAGTCGGGGTCATGCCTGTGACGCTATGGGTCGCATACACCCGGGCACCATCGGTCCTCCCACTGAGGCGGCCCCGAGAAGACCCTGAGATCCGGGTCAGGGTCTGTCGTACCCAGGGGGCAGAATGGCGTCCGTGCCCGCCGGATACCGCCGCCAGCTCTACCGCGACGACGCGGTGGTGCTGCGTGTGCAGAAGCTGGGCGAGAGCGACCGGATCATCACCCTGCTGACCCGCCGGCACGGCCGGTTGCGCGCGGTCGCCCGCGGGGTGCGCCGCACCAGCTCCCGCTTCGGCGCCCGGCTGGAGCCGTTCGGCCACATCGACCTGCAGCTCGCCGGCTCGCCCGAGGGCCTGGGCAGCAGCCTGTATTCGGTCAGCCAGGTCGAGGCCCTGATGCTGTACGGCAAGAAGTTCCTCACGGACTACCCCCGCTACACGGCGGCGAGCGCCATCGCGGAGACCGCCGAGCGGCTCTCCCCGGTCGAGCGGGAGCCCGCGCTGCGGCTGTTCCAGCTCACCCTCGGCGCGTTCAAGGCCCTGGCCGCGGCGGAGCACGCGAGCAGCCTGGTGCTCGACGCCTACCTGCTGCGCGGCATGAACTTCGCCGGCTGGGCGCCCGCCCTGGGCGAATGCGCGGTCTGCGGCACCGCCGGGCAGCACGGTGCCTTCTCGGTGCCCGCCGGCGGCGCGGTCTGCCCCGACTGCCGGCCGCCCGGCGCGGCCCATCCGGCCCCGGCGACGGTCGCCCTGATGCAGGCCCTGACCAGCGGCGACTGGCAGCACGCCGACGCCACCGAGCAACCGGTGCGCCGCGAGTGCAGCGGGCTGGTGGCAGCACATCTGCAATGGCACATGGAGCGCAACCTGCGCGCCCTGCCACTGGTCGACCGACGGGAGAGCACCACGTGACGCGTCCGCCCACCCCACACACCTCCGGCGCCCGGCCGCCGGCCCTGCCCGCCGCGGCGGTGCCGAAGCACGTGGCCGTGGTCATGGACGGCAACGGCCGCTGGGCCAAGGAGCGCGGGCTGTCCCGCACCAAGGGCCACGAGCAGGGGGAATATTCGCTCTTCGACACCATCGAGGGCGCGATCGAGATGGGCATCCCCTACCTGTCGGCGTACGCCTTCTCCACCGAGAATTGGAAACGCTCGCCGGAAGAGGTCCGCTTCCTGATGGGCTTCAACCGCGACGTGATCCGCCGCCGCCGCGACCAGCTGGTGGATCTCGGCGTCCGGGTGGTGTGGTCGGGCCGCGCCGGCCGGCTGTGGAAGAGCGTGATCTCCGAGCTGCAGACCGCCGAGGAGATGTCGAGGGGCAACAAGACGCTGACCCTGCAGTTCTGCGTCAACTACGGCGGCCAGGCCGAGATCGCGGACGCGGCGGCGGCGATCGCCCGCGACGTGCTGGCGGGCAAGCTCAAGCCCGACAAGATCACCGAGAAGACCGTCGCCAAATACCTGTACCACCCGGAGATCCCCGAGGTGGACATGTTCCTGCGCCCGTCCGGCGAGGAACGCACCTCGAATTTCATGCTCTGGCAGTCGGCGTACGCGGAGCTGGTCTTCCTGGACACCCTGTGGCCGGATTTCGACCGCCGCCACCTCTGGTATGCCTGCGAGCTCTACGCGAAGCGCGACCGCCGGTTCGGCGGTGCGATTCCGAATCCCGTCGCCCCTCGGTGAGTTCGCGGGTCCGCCGCCCCGGTCAGGCGGTGATGATCGCTATGGCCGCGTCCACGTCGGAGAGATCGGGCAGCACGGCGTGGGCGCCGGCCAGCACGAGCTCGGCCATGCTGGTGGAGCCGGTGGCCACGCCGACGGCGAGCGCGTCGTTGGCGAGCGCGGCCGAGACGTCGTTGACGGTGTCGCCGATGACCACCGGCCGGAAACGCTCGCCATACTTGGTCTCGGCCCGTTCGAGGCAGCGCCGCACCAGCGTGGCCCGCACGCTGTCGTCGGTCCCGTACCCGCCGATCTCCGCGTCGAAGGCGCCGGTCAGCGCGAAGGCATCGATCTTGGCCGCGGCGACCTGGGGCACGTTGCCGGTGACCAGCGTCTGCACCACGTCGGGCCGGGCGCCCAGCTCGTCGAGCACGGCCCGCACTCCCGGCATGAGCGCGCCCTGCTCGGCGAACTGATGCCGAGACACCCGCACCTGCTCGACATAGCGGGCGAAGAACACCTCGGGCGTGCAGTCGGTGACGCCGTGCGTGGCGAAGACCTCGGCGCAGATGTCCAGGTCGGTCCGCCCGCCGAAGTTCGGCGTCGCCCGCCAGGCCACCCCGGTGAGCTCGGTGAAGGCGGCCTTCCACGCCTGCGCGGCGACCCCGCCACCCCGCAGCAGGGTGTAGTCGATGTCCCACATGATCAGGCGCCGCACTACTCGGCCAACCGCCGCTCGATGTGCTCGACCTTGGCATGCAGCGCGTCACTGACGCCGGGCCGGATGTCTGCCTTCAGCGAGACGCTCACCCGGGGCGAGTGCGCCGCGACGGCGTCGACGGCCTGCTTGACGACGGTCATGACCTCGTCCCACTCGCCCTCGACGGTGGTGAACATGGCGTCGGTGCGGTTGGGCAGGCCGGAGGCCCGGACCACCCGCACGGCCTCGGCGACCAGGTCCCCGACGGAATCACCCGCGCCGAGCGGCGTGACGGAGAAAGCAACCAGCATGGCCCCATCCTGACAGGTGCCGCTTGGTGTCCTCCGCTCAGCTTTTCGGAACGACGCGTCGCCTGGTGACGTACGGCAGTACGAAGAGGTAGAGACCGGAGAAGAGCAGCAGGGCGAGGGGGAGCAGCGGCAGGTAGGACACCCAGACCATCGGATCATCCTGGGCGAGGGCGACGAAGGTGGCGACGACGGTCACCGTGAAGGTGACGGCCAGCCAGCGATGGATCTGCCGAACCCACTTGTTCCAGTTCACCGCGACCTCCTCTGCGGACGGGTAGCCCCGGCTGGGATACCCACAGCCGTCACGCTAATGACGGGCTGGTGACCAGCGCTTCTTGATTCCTGACCGGTACGGTCGGGGGTCAGTGAGCGGCGCAGCAGGGAGTCGGGTGGCGGGTCTCGAAGGGCACCAGCCGCCCGCCCGCCGCGGGGGTCGTCGTCAGCGTCAGGACACCGGCGCGCCACTGTGGACGGACGAAGCCGCCGGTGTCGATCAGCGCCGCCGGGTCCGCCTCGCCGCCGCCCAGCACCTCGACCTGCTCGATCGCGCTGAGCGCGAGGATGTCCGCGACGCGCAGCGTGCCGACCAGCAGCTCCACGCCGGGGTAGAGCACCGCGCGACCCGACCCGCGCGCCACGTGCGCGGCCACGGCGTCCGGGCTCTCGGCGCCCAGTTCGGGTGCCGCGTCGGTGAAGACCAGACTCAGCGCCACGTGCGGCCGGGGCGAGCGCACCAGGTGCGTGCACGCCAGCACCGGCGCCGGAGACAGCGACGCCAGCCAATGCTCCGCCGCGACGGTGTCGGGATGCTCCAGGCTGACCCCGTGCACCGGCAGGCCGGCGAGATCGCCGAGGCCGGGAGCCGGGGCGGGGATGGCCGGGCCCGGGGCGGCCGCCGCCTGGCTGGCGGCGGCCGCGGCGGGCTGGATCATCACTTGGGCAGGACCCAGATCGGGTTGGTGTAGAACCACAGGTCGCCCCACGGGTCCGCGTTGCCGAGCACGTCCAGCTTCGGCCCCGCCGGGTCCACCGCCGCGCCCATCAGGCCGGGTTGGGCGCGCTTGCCGTCCGTGCCGCGCAGGCGCAGGTAGAACGGCTTGTCGAGGCGGCCCAGCCGGTACGTCACCGACAGCTTCCGGGCGCCCGGCGACACCTCGTACGATTTCACGACCTTGGTGTTCGGCGCCGTGAACGTGTCGCGGGCGGAGACCGGGCCGGTCACCGAGCCGACGATCACGTCCACCCGGGACAGCACCGGGACGAACTGGGCCCAGTTCGGCGCGTTCTGCAGGTCGATCTCGAGGGTCAGTTCCGTCTCCGTGCCGCGCCTGACGTGCAGGACGCCGCCCAACGGCGTACCCGTGGCGGCCCGGCGGTCGCCCGCCACCCGGACCCGCGCGTCCAGGCTCTTGATCAGGCGGCCGTGGTCCACCCACACCCGGCCGGCCCGCAGGCCGTCCATGACCGCCCGGTAGGAGAACGAGGTCGCCCCGACGTTGGTCCGGCCGTAGAAGCCGGGCCAGAAGTCGCCGGCGGTGGTGTTGACCTTGCCGGTGTAGACCGGATCGTGGTAGCGGCCGTCGGCCTCGAAGTCGCTGCCCGGGCCGCGCTCCGACTGGTCCAGGTAGTTGACGTGGCTGTCGGAGTTGACCGTGACCCACCAGGCCCGGCCCTCGGCCAGCAGGCTGTCCCACAGCCCGCCGACCGTGGCGGTCATCCAGTCGAAGCCGCCCCAGGTGCGGTAGGTCTCCAACGGGTAGCCGGAGTACGACGCCGCCGACGGGTTGTTGTCGTACAGGCCGCGCGCGCCGCCGCGGCCGTTCGGGGCCGGAATGCCGGCGGCCTGGTGGCCGGGGGCGCCCTCCATGCCGATCGCGACCGTCGGATCGGCGTCGCGCCAGTTGCGGATCTCATGCGGCGAGTCGATGCCACGCCGGGCCGGGTGGTTCGCCAGGAACAGCGCGCCGTCGACCTTGCGCCGCCGGACCTGCTCGCCGAGGAACTTGATGCCGGCGACCGCCATCGCCTCGTTCTGCGCCTCGGTGTTGGTCGCGGGCAACTGTGAGCCGTCGAAGGTCTGCTCGAACTGCTTGAGCACCGCGACCTCGTTGCGGCCCGGATGCACGAAGACCGTGGCATGCTCCGCCGCCGGGATGTTCCACTCCAGGCCCTGGAAGGTCAGCAGGTCCGGCAGCTCCTCGCGGGTGGTGACGATGTCCGGGTTGACCTTGTCCACACCGATCTTGGCGTGCGCGTTGCTGCCGTGGTCGGTGATGACAACCCAGTCGAGCCCGAACGCGCGCCCGTGCCCGGCCTGGTCGATGACCCGATACTGGCCGTCGGAGCTGTGCTGGGTGTGGATGTGGTGATCGCCGGCCAGCCAGCGGAAGCCACCCTTGGCGGTGCCACCGCCGGCCGGGCCGTGCGAGTGCGGCAGCCCGGCGGCCGCGGCCGCCGAAGGCGTGGCGAGCACCGACGCGGCCGCACCGGCACCGAGCAGGCCCGCACTGCGCAGAAAACCGCGGCGCGAGACGTCCGAAGGCGACAGCTCGCCGTCGGGCACGCCAAGATCAAGAGCCGGGGGTACGTCCGCAGCGGCGCCGGCTGAGTGGTCGTGTTCGTGATGATGATGGCCGTGACCCATGTCCCATGGCTCCCGAAGATCGACAAGGATGACCCGGTCAATCTCGCGGTCGCGCCGCAACGCCGGATGGCGCCGGGGTTGCGCGGGCACGAACAGCCGAGGGGTTTCATCCGGCCCGGCCTGGTTCGAGTCCCCTCGGCTCCACCAACCTCACCATTGCGCGAACCAGGCGTGGTGGTGGATGCGGTGGATTCCGGTATGTGGATCTCATGACGCTTCGTCGGGATTCGGAACATGGGGATCACCTTCCCTTCCTGGGTGATGCGGATTTCGGCGACCAGTGCTTCGATCGCGCGTTTGCGTTCGCCTGATGTTCCCGCGGTGATGGCGTGGTGCAGGTAGGCGCGTAGCTGGTCGATGGTGCCGGGTGGTGGTGGCGCGGGTTCGGCGTCGAGCCCGGCGGTGAGGTCGCCGCGCCGGGCTGTCAGCTGGGTGATCTTGTGTCGGAGTTCGGTGATGCGGGGTCCGGCGGTGGCGTCGTCCATGGTGCCGTTCTCGAACGCGGTGTGGTAGCGGTCGATCGCGGTCTGGGTGTGGCTGATCTGGGCGGTGATGGCGTCGAGTTCGGCGCGGCGGTCGGTGTGGGTGTCGCGGAACTCTTGGCGGGCGGTGGTGATGACCTGCTCGAGGATGCTGGTCTGCTGGTAGAAGTCGTAGAGGGCTTGCAGCACGGCGATGTCGGCGGCGTCCGCGGCCAGCCGGGCGCCGGCGCAGCCGGCGGCGCCGTAGCGGCTGCGGGAGTAGCAGGTGTAGTAGCGGTATCGGGCGTTGCGGCCTCGTACGGCGGTGCCGATGTACTTGCGTCCGCATTCCGGGCAGGTGATCAGCCCGGTGAGGTGGTACTCGCTGGGTGAGGCCGCGCGTTGGGTGTGCGCGTCGGCGCGGGCTTCGGCGATGTCGCGGGCTTGTTCGAAGGTGTCGCGGTCGATGAGTGGTTCGTGGGCGTTGGGGACGTGTACGTCGCGGTAGGCGATGTCGCCGACGTAGGCGGGGTTGTCGAGGATCCGGGCGACGGTGTATCCGGACCACGTCTTGCCGGTGCGGTTGCGCACGCCGCGTTGGTTGAGTTCGGTGGCGATGGCCCGGGTGCCGAGCCGTTTCTGGGTGTAGAGCCGGAAGATGTCGCGCAGGATCGGCGCTTCTTCCGCGTGGGGTACGAGTTTCTGGGTGTCGCGGTCGACGTGGTATCCGTAGGGGCGGGTGCCGCCGGCCCATTTTCCTTTGGCTGCTTTGGTGGTCATTCCGTTGATCACTCTGTCGATGATGGTTTCCCTTTCGAATTCGGCGAAGACGCCGAGGAGTTGGACGAGCATCCGGCCGATCGGGGTGGATGTGTCGAATGGTTCGGTGGCGGAGCAGAACGCGACTCCGGCGTCGTCGAGTTCGTGCAGGAGGTCGAGGAGGTCGGAGAGGCGTCGGGAGAATCGGTCGACGCGGACGACGAGGAGCACGTCGTATTGGCCGGCTCTGGCGGCGCGGAGGGCGCGTTGTAGGTCGGGGCGGTCGGTGGTGGCGCCGGAGGCGTCGTCGGTGAATTCCTGGACGAGGGTCCAGCCGGGTTGGGAGGTGATGTAGGCGCGGAGTGAGGCGAGTTGGGCGTCGATGGAGAAGGGTTGGTGTTCGTCGTCGGTGGAGCGTCGGGTGTAGATCGCGATGCGGCGGAGGCCGGGTTCGCTGGTGAGGGTGGTGGCGCGGCGTTTCCCGCGCCGGGGTTTCGCGGTGGTGGCTGCCATGGCTGGATTCCTTCGCGGACTGACGGCCGGTTGACGGCCTTGGGCGGCGTGCAAGGGGTGCCGAGCCGGTGATGGGCGCCCGCAGAGGTATGGGTGTCCATCACCGGCCGGCGGCTATCCGGTGGTGTCGGGATGGGTGCGCCAGTAGCCGGCTACCAGGACGGCCAGGGCGTGGACGGCTTCGGCTTCCTCAGCGGCTGTCATTTCGACCGTTTCTATTGATTCGATGCGTACGTCGTTGATGGTGGCGGGTGCACAGCGACGCCGACGTGCTGTTTTACCGGTTGTTTCCGATGGTGCGGGATTCGGGTCGTCGTCGCATGTTTCGGTGTTTTCATCATACCCGTTTCGGGTGGTGTCGCCCGGGGCGTGGGTGCGCATATTCCTCCGGAATATCGGTGCAGAACTCTGGCGGATGTGACGAGCAGGTTCATGTACTTCGGCTCCTTTCGAGCTGATTATTCGAGGGTGGTTTCCGGCGTTGTCCGCCCGGATCTTTCATGATCTTGAGCGTGTAGGCGGCTGATCGATGGTGGTCATTTTGTGAGACGAGGTTTCCGGGTTCGGGCATGGCGATGGCCCGGGTGGGGGCCGGGTCTGCCCTGGTGTCCCCTGTGGGCGGGTTCGGGGCCTTTCGTCTCGCCGGGTCGGGGGCCTGGTTCAGGTGGGTAGGGCCCGGATCTTCTGCCAGGCGTGGGTGAGGTCGGCTGCGAGGGGATAGTCGGCGGGTAGTCGGAGCAGGCGTCGGCGGGCGTGGCGGTGATGCACCAGGCCTGGTTGAAGGCGAGGTAGTAGGACGGCAGCCGGGTCAGGCCGAGGTTTTTCGCATCCTTGATCACTGTTTCCACCCTGGCGTGATTGCGGTGGAACGCATCCAGCTTCGGGTAGTGGCGCCCGGGTAGGTCGGTGGCGACGGCTTGGAAGCGTTGTCCGCGTCGTTTCTCCAGGTTGCTGGCCTGTTTGCGGTGTCTCGGGTGCAGCGGTTCGGTCCGGGCCATCGTGCGCATGTCTTCGGGCCAGCCGTCGGCCACCGTGAGGATTCCGGTGAGTTCGGCGACGTGCGCGCCGCGCCGTACTTCGCCTTCCGCGGTCAGCGCGGGCGCCCATACGTCGGCCGGAACCTGGCCGATCGCGGTGCGCACGTTCTCGGTGACGTCGAACCCGACACTGTAATGCCAGGTGTAGCCGTGCTCGGCGGCTTCGGCCTTGATCCAGCCGAGGAGGTCTTTGGTGGCGCCGGCCCCGTCGGCCCGGAAGATGATCTTTTTGCGGTAGCGGGCCGGGACCTGCGCGACCGCCTCGCCCAGCACGGTGATGTGGTCGGCGACGGTGTTGCTGCCCGCGTTGCCCTTGCGTAGCAACACGGTCAGGACCTCGCCGGTGTTCGCGACCGACACCACGATCGGGTGCAGCCCGAAGATGTGCTTCTTGAACGTCGGCTCCGCACCCTGCTTGTCCGAATGCGACTCGATCAGCGACGCGTCCACATCGAGCACGATCCACCCGTCCCACGGGTGACCGGCCACCGCCAGCCAGGGGAAACCCTCCGGCCGGGCGGCCAGCGCGGCCCACACCTGGCGCCGCTGGACGGCCCGGGCCGCGGCCACCCGTACCAGGGCAGGCTCGTCGAGATCGTCGAAGACCCGCCACACCGTCGCCGACGAGGCCGCCGGCCCGCAGACGATCGCCGCCTGGGCGAGTACCGCGGTCGCGGCGGCCACGTTCGTCGCGCCGTGCGCGAGCGCGACCGCCACATCGGTCACGACCTGCCCGCGGTCATCGATCGGGTGGAAATCCTTACGGTGTAACGCTTTCGACAACCCGGCGCGCAGACCGGACTCCTGCGCGAGCAGCCGTAACAGTGGCACCCCGACCGCGGGGATCAGACCCGCCGTGCTCCCGGCCATGTCCAGCGAGGCCGTCCACCGGGTGGTGCGCTGCTCCAACTCCCGACGCCGCCGCAAATCTTTAGCGCGCTGGTGCTTCCTGCGCAAACGCGCGGATGTTCTACGCTTCACCACGAAGGTGCCGTTCCCCTGGGAGATCGATGATCTAGACAATCGAGATCATCCAGGTCAGGACGGCACTTTCCTTACTCCCCAGGGGTATCCCGGCCTACCAGCCACAAAGTCCGTGAATTCCTGAGGTCCGGCTCGTGGCCGACGGTGTGCTGCTGGCGTGCGGACGGGCGTCCGCCTCGGATGGCGGGTGTGGGTTCAGCGGCGGCCTCCTTCCGGTTGTCGAGATGCAGGGATGGCGGGGCAGGGCGATCGGGCGGGGATGGTAGCTCCGCGATCTGTCAGCCCGGCGAGGACGGAGGCAGCCTCGACCGGTCAGGACCTGTCAGCAGGGCGATCGGCCGGGTGACAGGTCCTGACAGCTGCGGTGGGGCGTCCGTCCGCGCGCTCGCCGTGGCCGTGGCGGAGCGCGGGGTGTCGGGGCTTGGGCTCGGCGTGTGGTCATGTCGCGTTCGTGGTGTTGCGGTCGATGACGGTGGTGGCGAGGTCGGCCAGGCGTAGCGGCGCGCCAAGGCGGTGGTGGAGCCACCACACTGTGTCGGCGGGGCTGAGTCCAGCCTGGGTGGCGTGGTCGCGGGCTGCGGTGGCGACCGGGATGAGGATGCGGGTTTCGTTGAGGTGGTGGTGCAGGTGGCGTTCCCGGACGGCGGAGTGCAGCCAGAACAGCACCGGCCAGAGCCGCCCGGTGATGCCGGCCAGGTCCTCGTAGTTGAACAGCTTGTCGACCAGCAGGCTCAGGGGACGTTCGGTGCCGGTGTCGTACTCCAGGAAGAACGGCACCCGCTGGTCGTGTTCGGTCCAGATGCCATGTCCGTCCGGGCGTACCTTGGCGATGTAGGCGAGGACCTGGATCGGGTCGCCGTCCTCGGCGAACGCGCCGATGCCCTGCATCCGCGCTGCCGGCCACCACCGCTCCAGGCGGGTGCCGGGGTGGGTGCGGGCGTGGCCGGCGAGGTCGGTGAAGAACTGGTTGACGCCGAGCAGGTGCGGCAGGTTCGCCCGGTTCGTCAGATGCCAGCGGCGTCGGCGGGCCGCGTCGCGGCGGGGTATGTCGTCGCCGCGTTGGGCGGAGACGACGTCGACGCCGAGTTGGTCGAGGACGTAGTGGTACGGGTACGAGCCGCCGTCGGGGCGCTGGGGCCGGAACCGGGCCAGCACGCCGAGGGTGGTGAGTTTGCGGAGTCGTTCCTGGGCGAAGTCGAGGGATGGGAACAGGGCGTGGGCGATCTGGGCGGTGGTGAGCACGCCGTGGTCGGCGAGCCAGCCGAGCAGGACGTGGTCACGGTCGGTCAGCGCGGACTGCACGCGCAGGACATGATCGGTCATAGGCGACCTCCAGCAGAGATAGATGTTGTTCCCCATGGGGAGACCCCAGACAGAGGGTCTGTCGCGACAGCACGACCACCACGGAAAGCGGCCGTGACCGGCCCTGACAGACTCCCGACGGGGTCCGTCCGGGTATCCGGTTCAAAACGGACAGTCGACCGGAGAGCCGCGCGGAGTCCCGGACGGGGATCGAAACGGGATCTGTCAACGCGGTACGGCAGATCCTGTTGGGTCGCTGCCGACGATGGCGAGAGACGGTGGACTGGCACGGTGAGTGCTCCTCACAGTTGATCGTGGAACTGTTGGGTGGTACTCCGGCGCCTCACCAGGGACTCCGGGGTGTTGGGCGCCTGCCGTTTGGCCCGGTGGTCGCGTGTCCCCGGGCCGGATGGAGGGCAGGCGGCAGAGTCACCGGAACCGCGGTTCCGGTGACGCAGGCCAGGTTCCACTATGGAGTTGTCAACATACGTGTGCCAAGCGGCATAATCCGGGCACTGAGTGGCGGGGCATGGGTAGGCGGCGTCAGTCGTCTGACCAGACGACGCGCAGCGGTACAACAACCGGGAAGCAGGGAGAACGGCAGGATTCAGCGGCGGACGCAGCTCCGGAGCGCGCCGCTGACACGACTCCACACGGCGGGGCCGTTCACTACAGCGCGGTATCCGTCGCCGACCTGCCCCGAAAGGCTCAGTGGGCACCCATGCGGACACCTGATGCGCCAAGCAAACGACGCGGCAGGCTCGCTGCCCGACGGGGCGTCGCCGCCGACCGGCCCGAAGGCGGGTGGGCACCCATACAACGCTGATCCATCGGACGCACGAACCCTGTGCGGGCGTGCAAGGTGGTGCTGGTGTTACAAGAAGCGTCCATCAATGTAACCCGCCCGGCGAGTCGCCGATAGTCGATTACAGGCTGTGCAAGACCAGACCAACCGAGATCATCCTGACAGGACGCGCCGCTGTCAGGGAATTGACCGCGAATACCGAGCCGGTGAGGTGGAAGCGGGCGCTCCAATGCTGCTCACTGCAGGTTTCGTGCAGTGGACGCGGTCCCTGATCCCTGGACTTCCCGATAGCTTGCCGGACGCAGGCGTCATGATAACGACCTGGCGAATTAACTCTTTGTGACCTCTGTCGATCAGCGTCGGGGGTCATGCACCGACACCGTGGTGGCGTGTGCGATCGCTCCAGCCGTCCTCGATCGGGTTGCTGGCGGGCGAGCGTAACGCCTCTGCCTCTTCAGGGCGGCTGAAAATTGACAGGGAGGATATCGGGCGGCGCTGTCGAGATCACCTAGCCTTTGCTGGTATGAGTGAAGGTCCCGAGGAGATGCCCGCAATGTCGCCGTATGAAGAGCGACGGTGGGCGGAGTTGCAGCGGCACTGGGCGAAGAAGGCCGAGCGTCGCCAGCTGCTCCCTCCGAAGGCCAGGGCCGCGCTCGGCGAAGCAGGTGGGCAGGTCATGGATGCCGCCCGGAAGGCCGGAAAGGCTGTCTCGAACGTGACGCCCCCGGTCGTAAAGGAGGGCCTCGATCGGGCAGCGGATGCAGCACTGGTCCCTGTCGCCAAGCAAGCAGTTCACCTCCTCGAACTCGTGACCGACTGGACGACCGAGCTCGTGGATCCTGAGAAGGTGTTGGAGCATCATCGAGCAGCGGGACGCGACGTCGCGAGGCTGGAGGATCTCAAGGAGCTTGACCTCAAGCATCTCGACGACTTCTCCCGAACAATGGCCCTGAAGTGGCGCACAAGCGGGGCGCTTCAAGGTGGAGCAATGGGTGTGCTCGCGATGGTTCCGTTCGCCGGCGGCGTCGCCGCCATCACCCTGGACATGGTGGTGATGCACGTGCTGAGCACGGCCGTCGCGACGCGGGTCTGTTACGCCTACGGGTTCGACGTGAATGACGACGAGATGAAGCACCTTGTCGATCGAATGGTGGTGCGCGCCTATCGCAACCAAGCACCGAAGGTCGAGACGGCTCGAAAGGCTGGCGCGGCATTCAACGTCGCCAAGGACCGGGTGCGATGGAGCCAGAAGTTGCGAGATGACCACGGGCTGATGGCAGCGGTCGAGAAGCTCATGAAACAGGTCACGAACGGGCGCGCGGTTCCAGTCGAGAAGGTCGCGAAAGCGATGCCGGTGGTTGCCGTGCTCGCCGGGGCAGGCACCAACGCATACGTCCTTGGCGATGTTGTGCGCCAGGCTCGCTTCTACGCCCAAACCCTCTATCTGGCCAAGAAGCATGGACTGCCTGTCCCCGAGAACCTCCGACATCAGGATGACGGCGAGTGAACTTCGTTCTCAACGCCGGACAACCGAGCACGCGGGCGAGATCGAGGTGTCGCTGTTGCGGCACGTCGCCTCGGAGTCGGTCAGAGCGGGAGTGGAGTAGAGCGACCACCATGGGGTAGACCGGAAGCTGCTGCTCGTGCACGGCATGGCCACCTACGCCCGCAGCGGGGTTGTCGGTATCGCGTTCGCGGACAAGGGCCGGAAGGTCCTCGACAGTCTCGTTGACGCCTTCAGGGAACACCTCGCTCGGTTGCCTCGCCCGATTCGGTCGGGGACCTACAGAATGTTCCATGCGGTCAGTTCGTCTTGTCCGTGGCGAAGGCCGGCGATTCGGTGGTGAACCTCGTCCGCGGCGGCGCTGCCGGGTGCGGATTTCCGGGCGTTGGTCGCGATCATCTGGAGTTCTCGCAGGAGGCAGAGATCCTCGAACTCGTCCCAGGCTCGTGGGTCGCCACCGTATTCAGCCACGAAGTCCGTGAAATCGGCGTCGGTGCCGAACCGGCGGCAGTGCACCGCGACCGTGGCTACATCCCACGCCCGAGGTCCGACGCAGGCGCCGTCCCAGTCTGCCAGCACGGCCGTGCGGTCGGCGCGGCGAAGGGCGTTGCGGATCTGCGGGTCGGACTGGATAAGGCCCGAGCCCCACGGCACGGCCATCGTGGTCCACAGCGTGGCCAGGGACTCGAGGCGGGCGGCGAGCAGACCTCGGTCATCGTCGGTGAGGATGGCCGAGGCATCGATCGAGCGGCGGATGCCCGAGATCGGGTCAAGCTTCGGGAGTTGGATCGGAGGCACGGCGAGCGCGTGCAAGCGGCGTAACAGCCCGCCGAGTTCCCCGGTGGTGATCGGCTCGGTCACCGCCGCATCGAGCCGTTCCCACACGGTGACCCCATGGCCGTCGATCTCCAGCGGTTGGCGCAGGCCCGCAATGAGCCGGACCGTCGGGAAGTCCTGCGCGACCAGCCAGTCCACGACGTCGACGACGATGCGGAGACGATCGAGCCGGATCGTCGGTGGTGCGATCTTGACGACGACGTCACCCACGGCATAGACGGCGTTGGTGTGATGCCGCAGCAGCAAGGCCTCGTCGACGGAGCGGTCCAGGAGTCGGCAAACCTTGGCGAGCACCGGTCGGGTCTGCGCCTCCACGAACATGGACACTCCTACGGGTCGATCGCGGCATTGCCTCCCGTCAGGGTACGGGCCTGCCGGCGACACTCCCGAACGTAGCCGTCCAGATCGGCTACCGGACCGTGGCGTTCGATCGGCGGCACCGTGGCCACCACGTCGTACGCCCGCGTCAGGACAATTTCGGTGCGCTGTGGTTTGGGCAGGATGGTGACGGCCTCACAGGCGGTCGTGGCTGCCTCGTCGGTGCGACGGTCGCGAGCCAGGCACATCGAGCGATCCAGGAGGATCAGGGTCGGATCGATCGAGACCGCCGGGCTCGCCCGGTAGAGCTCAAGCGCCTCGTCCTGCAGGCGGTACGCAGTGGCAGTGTCGCCCGACCAGGTGGCGGCCCCGGATAGATAGAACAGCAGCCGCTTGGCGGGGAATTCGAAGGCGGCGTCGCTGTCGGTGGCGCCGACCTCGTCGAACAGATTCCGTGCCGTTCTCATCGCCGTCCGGGCTGCCTCGGCGGCGCCGAGGCGGGCCAGCGCGCGGGCCCTGCCGGCGGCGGCTAGGGCTGCCGACGCGCACGGTGTTGCGGACAGGGTCAGGGCCTTGTCCGCGAGCGCGACGGTCTGCTGTGGGTCGCCGAAGTAGTAGGGCAGCATCGCGGCCTGAGCCCGGACGAGCACGCTGAGGTGGGGCAGCGCGCTGTCGTCCGCGGCGAGTACGGCAGTGCGGTACCACAGCCGTGCATCGGTCGTCTCACCCAATCGCATCAGCGCATCCGCGCACAGCGTGGCCAGGAGCGCGGCGGCGCCGGACAATCGGGCCTGCAGCGCGGCCGGCTGGCGGCGCCGGGACAGGGTGAGAACCTCGGCGCACTCGACCGCGATACGTGCCAGCATCGCCGTCGGTGGGGTCGCCGGATAGGCGCGGACGTGGTCGTGCGTCGACTCCTCGATCATCTCCAGCTGGCGTCCGGACACGGTTGCGGCGGCCAGCGCCTCGTCCAACCTCGCGCGGAGCGCAGACAGCTCGGCGACGGGGACCTGGGCTCGGTCGCCGGTGATCAATGGCCCAGTGGCGGCGAGCCGTGACTCGTGGCCGAGTCCCATGACGGCACGAGGTATCCGCAGCCCTACGGCGACCCGTTCCAGCACCTCGTAGGCAGTCACCTGGCGGACGCTCTTCGCGATCTCCGCGGCCCGATTCGGCGAGATTCCCACCAGACCGCCGATGGCGCCGTACGAGAGTCCTCGCGCGTGCAGGAACCGGAAGATCGCCGTGACGTCACGCCTTTCCAGGAACTGGCGGATCGGCCGGCCTTCCCACGTTCCCGACACCCACCAAGCCGGATCGATCTCGACGCGCACTCGGGCCACCTCCATCGGTAGCGGAACGGTTCGACTGTCCGCAGACGTCATGTGACGATGCGTTGACTCAGGGTGGCATCGAAACCGGATGATCTCAACGTCTGCGGCGCCGGTCCACCCATCGTGGGGTCCCACCGTGGGGTCGCGTGTCGGAGTGGCAGCCAGCGAGCCTGGCATCAGTGCACCTCGATTCCTGTGCCGGATGTCCGATCGCTTTGGACAGCTCATCCGCACTACCCGATCCGGAAGGGGCGCCATGTCCTACGACCACTGACCCGCGCCGAGTAACGGGTCGGGCACCATGCCCGGCCCTCGCCGGTACCAGCCCTGGCCAGCAGACAGCGAGGAACGGGATGCCCACCCTGATCGAGTACGACCCGCTGCACCCGGACACGATCGCCGCTCCCTACCCGGTGCTCGCAGCCCTTCGGGAGAATGCGCCGGTGTTCTGGCACGAGCAGAGCCGCTCTTGGGCGCTGACCCGGTACGCCGACTGTGTGGCGGTACTGCGCGACAGCGACACGTTCGCTCGTGATCGCCGCCGGGCCGGACAGGCCGTGCCCGCGCCCAACCTGAGCGTGCAGTCGCTGGATCCACCCGAACAAGCTCCGATTCGGAGCCTGTTCATGAACGCACTGCACGCCCAAGACCTCGCGGCCGTCGAGCTGCGGGCACGGCAGTTGGTGAAGATGCGATTGTCCGAGCTTGAGGAATCCGAGTGTTTCGACGTGATGGCGAAGGTCGCTCGACCGTTGGCCCTCTCGGTTGTCGCTGACGTGCTCGGCGTCGAAGAGCCTGAGGTGGACACGTTTCCGCCGTGTCCGACACGATCATGAGGAGCATGGACGCCGGCCTCGACCCGGCGGCAGCCGAGCCGGGACGCCAAGCCCGGCTGGAGCTGAATGCGCTGGTCGAGAGCTGGTACGAGGCTTCTGACCGTCCTGGTGTGCTCTCTCACGTGCGGCTGCACGCCGAACGCTCGGCGCTCCCGGACCTCGATCTCTATGTGCGTA
>NZ_QHHV01000016.1:0-70887 GCF_003947245.1 Actinoplanes sp. ATCC 53533
CCCGTCGGCCGACGAGCGCCGCGCGGGCTGGCCCCGGGCCGACGTGCGCCTCGAGCGGGCCTACCGGCTGCTGCTGCTGGCCTACCCCGGCCGCTACCGCCGCCGGCACGGCGCCGAGATCGTCACCACCCTGCTGGAGATGGCGGAGCCCGGCCGGCGGCGCCCGGCCCGCGCCGACGCCTGGCACCTGCTCGCCAGCGGCCTGCGGCAGCGTTTCCGGCTCCCGGCCGGGCGGCCCCTGGCCTGGGCGGCCGCGGTGCTGATCACGCTGATCACCGGGGCGTTCGGCGCCGCCGCCGGCTCCTGGGCCGGCGCACAGACCTTCGCCGGCCTGCCCGAGCAGGCCGCGCTCGCCGAGCGGGTCACCGGCACCGCCGGCGGCCGGACCTGGGTGCACGACACGTCCTCGTGGTCACACACCGCGCGGTTCACCGACACTGAGGTCGCCCACACCTGGCAGATCGAACCGGCCCGCCAGCGGATGCGCGCCGACGGGTGGCAGGTCAGCCCGGTGACACCCGTGGACGGCTCGGCACACACGGTCGATCCGGCCACGGGGGCCATGATCGACCTCCCGATGCGCAACAACGAGTTCCGGGCCACCAGGGACGGCGTCCAGCTCTCCGTCCGGGCGTTCCTGGCCGACTCCCGCGTCGCCCCCGCCGGCACGGTGGACACCTCCACCTGGGCGGGCGCGACCCCGGTCTTCCTGCCGCTGACCGTCGCCGGCACCGTCGTCGGCCTGGTCGCGGGCTGGCTGCTCGCCGCCGCCGGCGCCTACCGGGTACGGCGCTCACGCCGGCCACGCCTGGCCGCCACGACCTGCGCGCTGGCCGTGATCGCCGCGGCCCTGCCGGCGGTCGCCCTCTACGGCAACCTCATGCGCGCGTTGCGATATGCGGGCGACTTCGGCCCGGTATTCACCGTGCACAGCGCCTTCACCCCCGGCGACTACTACCCCTTCGGGCCGCCGTGGCAGGTCCTGGCCCTGTCGATCGCCGGCGTGCTGCTCGCCGCGGCCACCGTCGTGATCGCCCGCCCGGGTCAGCCCGCGGCCGTGCCGCAGCAGTCCCCCGCCGCGGGCTGATCCGGGGCGTCGCCGACGAACGTGCGACAAGTTGATCGGCGAAGAGTGCCCCTCATGGCCGAGAGCCCAGGGCATGCCGGGCATCTGCCCAGGCGCCCTCCGCGTCGGCTCGTTGTTCTCCCGGAAAGCTCGCCCGCCGTCCCGAACTCGACAAGGCCATTTCGTTGGCGACGCTTCGACCCGGTCGCGGGCCTGCCCCGCTACGCGCGAAGGGCCGTCACGCGGTCAGCGTGGCGGCCCTGTCGGTGTCGCGGTCGGGCGGCGGTCGGGCGGCGCCTTCCTCGTCGCGGTGCGGCGCGGGTCAGGCAGCGTAAGCCACCGACGTGTGCATGCCCTGCACGTCGGTGACCGCCAGCCGTGACGCCATCGTGCTGCGCGCGGCGATCTGGGCCGCATACGCCGCCCGGCGCCGCGCCACGCAACCGTCGCCCTTGGCCGCGTCGCTGTTCTGCTGCTCCATGTGGGTGCCCAGCCCGTCGCGCAGCAGCGCCAGCGCCTCGGTCCGCAGCTGCGACACCCGCGACTCGGTCACCCCCAGCTCGGCGGCGACCTCCGACAGCGCCCGCTCCCGCAGGAACGACGCCTCCACCACGAACCGCAACCGCTCCGGCAGCACGGCGACCGCGTCGTGCAGGTAGCCGATCCGCTCCCGGTGCAGCAGCGTCTCCTCCGGGTTCATCGCCTCCTCGGTGACCATGTCCTCGGCCGCCCCGGCGGTGAAACCCTGCAGGGACAGCACCGCCGCCCGCTGCACGTCGTCGTCGACGGTGGCCAGCTCGCTGACGCCGACGCCGAGCAGCTCGGCCAGCTCCGCCGGGCTCGGCGTGCGGCCGAGCTGCGCGGTCAGCTCCTGACGGGCCACGTCCGCGCGGCGGGCCCGGGCCCGCACCGAGCGGCTGGCCCAGTCCATGCTGCGCAGCTCGTCCAGCAGCGCACCCCGGACCCGCACGGCGGCGAACCGCCCGAACGGGATACCCCGGCCGGTGTCGAACGACTGCGCGGCCGTGACCAGGGCGGCGTAGCCGGCCGAGGCGAGATCGTCACGGTGCACGTGCGCGGGAACCTTGAACAACATCTCGCGGACCAGGTGACCCACCAACGGCATGTTCTGGCGGATCAGGAGCTCCTGCTCGCGGCTGACGGTCTTCGTCTTCGCTGCGGACATCGTGTGTTCCCCCTCGTGTGTGTCGCCCGGCGACGGCTCACCGGCTGACAAGGAGGAACTTTTCGTTGCGCAGGGTGCAGACTCTGGTCACGTTCGGTTGCTAATGGGTTGCGCCGGCAAAACCCTAAAGTCCGCGCCGGCGGCACTCCGGGCCCGGCAAAACGCTCTGAGCTGCGGCTACGCCAACAACCAGCCGTTGTCGACGGCGAGCCGAACCGCCTCGGCACGCGTCCGCGCCCCGGTCTTGCCGATCGCCGCCGACAGGTGATTGCGCACCGTGCCCTCCGACAGGTGCAGCTCCCGGGCGATGTCGGCCACCGTCCCACCCTCACGCGCCGAACGCAGCACGTCGCTCTCCCGCTCGGTCAGCGGCGAATCCCCCTGCGCCAGCGACTGCGCCGCCAGCGCCGGATCCACCACCCGCAGCCCCGCGTGCACCCGGCGCACCACGTCCGCGAGCTGCCGCGCCGGGGTGTCCTTGACCACGAAACCACTCGCGCCCGCCGCCATCGCCTGACGCAGATAACCCGCCCGGCCGAACGTCGTCACCATCAGCACCCGGCAGCCCGGCACCTCCCGCCGCAACTCCCGCGCCGCGGCGACCCCGTCCAGGCCCGGCATCTCCACATCCAGCAGCGCCACATCGACGGCATGGCCCCGCACCGCCGCGACGACCTCGTCCCCACGGCCGACCTCCGCCACCACCGTCAGATCCGGCTCCATGTCCAACAGGGCCGCCATCGCCCCGCGCACCAGCGCCTGGTCATCGGCGAGCAACAACCGGATCACGAGGGCACCTCCACCCGTACCCGGAAACCCGGCTGATCCTCCCGGCGGCCGACCAGCAGCGTCGCGCCCGCCGCGTCAGCGCGGCGGCGCAGCCCCAGCAACCCCTGCCCGTCCGCCGCCGGCGGCCCGTCACCCGGGCCGTCGTCAACGATCTCCACGCTGCCCGGCGCCAACCGCACCGCGCACCGCCCCGCCCGGCTGTGCCGCACCACGTTGGTGACCGCCTCCCTGATCGTCCACGCGAACAACTCCCGGTTGCGAGTCGGCACCGCGTCGGTGGCCCCCGGCAACTCCGCGCACACATGCGCCGCCGCCAGGGCCTCCCGCGCCGCCGCGATCTCCCCCGGCAACGAGATCCCCCGCACCCCCAGCGCCGTCGCCCGCACATCCGACAACGCGTCGCGGGCCAGGCCCTCCAGATCGCGCAACTCCGCCCGCGCCTTCTCCAGATCCACGTCCAGCAGCCGCTGCGCCAACTCCGCCTTCACCGTCACCACCGTCAGCGAATGCCCCAGGATGTCGTGCAGGTCGGCGGCGATCCGCGCCCGCTCGTCGGCCACCGCCTTGTCGGCCAACTCCCGCTGCGCCATGTCCGCCAGCTCCTGCTGCGCCGCCTGCAGCCGCTGCTGGCGCTCGCCGGCCAGCCGGATCCCGCCGCTGGCCGCCGACCCGAGCAGCGCCGCCAGCCCGTACCCCTGGTCGTCCCAGCCCGGCACCCGCCACGACAGCACCTCGGCCAGAATCACCAGCGCCGCCGCGAACGGCACCGCCTGCCGCAGCGGCAGCCCGATCATCGCCGACGCCGCGATATACACCAGGCAGGTCAGCGCGTGCACACCGGCACCGGGCACCTGCAACGCCGCCAACCCCAGCAACGCCACCAGGATCAGCCAGAACCGCACCGCCGTCAGCCACCGCCGCACCCCGTGCCGCGCCTGGCTCAACCGGCCCACCAGCAGCAGATACAGCGCCGCGAAGCCGAACAGCGCGGCCAGCCCCACGGTCCGCTGCCAGCCGGCCGGATGCGCCAGCAGCGCCGTCAGGTTCTCGTGCAGGTAGACCAGCCACACCGTGGCGAAGACCCACCCGAAGCGCTGGCCGCGCCGCCCCGCCTCGCTCATAGCCGTGACGCTACCGCCCACTCAGACCCGCGCCGTGTCCCGCCGGAACCGCCACATCGCGCCGGCGGCGAACAAGGCCGTCCAGACCACCACGTTCAGCACCGCCAGCCACAGGTTCCCGTCCTGGGTCAGCGGATACCGGGCGATCTCCCCCACCCCGAAAACCGGGGTGAACTTCGCGATCGTCGCGAACGTATGCCCAAGCTGATCCACCGGCACGAACAACCCACCAGCGAACGACAACACCGCCAGCACCGGACCGAGAATCTGCATCACGTTCTCACTCGGCAACAGATACCCCATGAACAACCCGAACGCGGCGAACACCAGCGCGCACACCCACGCCAGCAACCCGCACCAGACCCACGCCGACGCCGGCAACTCGGCCCCCGACACCGCACCGACCGCGAAAGCCACCACCACCGACACCGCGCCCAGCACCATCGCCAGCACCAGCTTCACCGCGATGTACGCCGCCGGCTGCAACGGCGTCAGCCGCAACTGCCGGCTCCACCCGGCCGCCCGCTCGAGCGACACCATCGCCCCGCCGCTGGTCGTGGCCAACATCGCCCCGTACACCGCCATGCTCACCAGGATGTAACCGGTCACGTTGCCGTCACCGGCCCGCTGGGTGCGATACGAATCGTTGGTGCCGAACAACAGAAAGAACACCGCCGGCATCACCAGCGTGAAGATCACGGTCCGCCGATTACGGACCATCCGCCGCAACTCCAGCCCGATCATCCCCAGCGAGAAACCACCGAAACGCGGCAACCGGCGGACGGCGGGCACACTCATCATCGGCTCAGCCAAGCTCATCGCGCACTCCCCGGATCCGTCTCGTCAGAGGTCAGAGTCAAGAACGCCTGCTCCAGATTCCGGGAGGTGATCTCCAGATCCCGGGCGGCGGTCTCGTTCAGCAGATACCGCGCCACCGCATCGGTGTCCCGCGCGTGCACATAGACGGTGTCCCCGCGCACCTCCACCGAATCCACCCCCGGCAACGCCCCCAGGACGGCCTCCGGGGCACCCGGCAACGTCGCCCGCACCGTACGGCCCGACGCCAGCGCCTTCACCTCGGCCGCCGTCCCGTCGGCCACCACCCGGCCACGCCGCACGAAAACCACCCGGTCGGCGTACGCGTCGGCCTCCTCCAGGTAGTGCGTGGCGAAAATGACGGTACGGCCGGAACGCGCATCCGCCCGGATCGCCGTCCAGAAGTCATGCCGCCCACCGACGTCCATCCCGGTCGTCGGCTCGTCCAGAATCAGCAACTCCGGATCCGGCAGCAACGCCATCGCGAACCGCAACCGCTGCTGCTGGCCACCCGAGCACTTACCGACCAGCCGCTTACGAATATCGGCGATCCCCGCCCGCCCCAACGCCCGCTCCACATCGTCGCGGCCCCGCCCGAACAACACCGCCGTCAACCGGACGGTCTCCTCGACCGTGTAGTCCTTCAACAACCCCCCGGTCTGCATCACCGCCGACACCAGGCCCAGCGCCACCGCCTCCCGCGGCGGCCGCCCGTACACCCTGGCCGTACCCCGCGTCGGCGCCGACAGACCCAGCAACATGTCAACCGTGCTGGTCTTGCCCGCCCCATTGGGGCCCAGCAATGCCACCACCTCCCCCGGACGGATTCGCAAACTGATCCCGTCGACCGCGGTGACAGCGCCGAAACGCTTCACCACCGCATCCAGATCAACGGCGAACTGGCCCGACCCACGGATCACGGCCTCAGGTAACGCGGTAACAGTCATGCCACCATCCTCGGCACTCACACCGGGCCGGCCCCGGGCCGCGCGTCACGCCCACCCCATGACATCCGTCACCCGCCCCGGCTCAGCCGGCGGCACCCTCCTCGACCACACCCACCAGTGCCGAGGCGACGACGGCGACAACCCGATCATCATCCTGGGCCAACCGCCGCAGGACACCCCGCGCGACGGCCGCCGGCATCTCGACGAACGCCTGAGTCAGCCGGATCCGCACCGCGGCGGTCGCGGAACCCGCGGCGAGCTCCTCGACCAGCGCACTCACCACCCGCTCCGCACACCCCGGATCCACCGACAACACGCCCAGGACCTCGGCCGCCTCGACGTCGTTCGTCCCCTCGACCACCATGGCGACCAGCGCCGGCACGGCCGCGACCACGCCACGCGTACCCGACGCCAGCGCAGCCTGCCCACGCACCACCGGATCCGCATCCCCGAGCGCGCCCACCAGCACCGCGGTCGCCTCATCACCGGGCATCTCGGCGACCGCCGCGACCGCGCGCCGCCGCACGTCGACCTCCGCCGCCCGCACACCGGCCGCCACGCTCGCCACACCGTCACCACCGGCCCGCGCCAGCGCCCACTGCAAGGCGCCGGCGACGTTCGGATCGGACTCGGCCAGGACCGCCGCCGCCAGCAACTCGGTGGGAACCGGCACCTCCTCGAACGGGGCCAGGACCGCCTGCTGCCGGCGCGCGGCACTGGGCGAGCCGAGCCCCCGCAGCAGCTCGACGATGCGCAGCACACCCTGCCAGCCCACCGGCGCCGAGGCCTCGACCGTACGGAGTCGCCCGAGCAGCTCCTGCTCCCGCTCCAACCGCTCCTCGGCCCGCCGGATCAAGTCGCCGACCAGCACCGACGGCGCGAACCCAGGATCCTCCAGCGCCCGCCCGATCTGCCGCAGCGACAACCCCAGCGACCGCAGACTCTCCACGTGAAAGATCCGGCGAATATCGGCGCCGGAATACTCGCGGTAACCACCCACGGTGCGGCCCGTCGGCCGCACCAGCCCCAGGGAGTCGTAGTGCCGCAGCATCCGGGTGCTCACCCCCGAACGGCGGGCCACCTCACCGATCAGCACGCGCTTCCCCCAGCCCGTTCCGGACCGAGCGCGACGATCCGGTCAGCACGCGCTTCCCCCAGCCTGTTCCGGGCCGAGCGCGACGATCCGGTCAGCACCCGCTTTCCTCAGCCCGGTCCGGGCCGAGCGCGACGATCCGGATCGCCTCCTCGACGGCCGGCTCGAAACCGGCATCCGGATCGCGCAGCAGCCGCTCCGTGGCCCGGGCATGCGCCCGCACCGCCGGATCGGCACCCGCCGACGCCGACCGCAGCGCCGGCTCGATCACCTCGCCGAGCGCGACGAGCGCCCGGCTGAGACTCAACCTCACCGCCCGGTCGCCGCGACCGAGCTGGGCGACCAGGTCCGCGGCCAGCCCCCGCTGCTCGCCGGCGGGCACCAGGACGACGGCGGCACGCCACGCGCTTCGCGCCACCTCATCGTCGGCGTCGTGCAGCAACGACCGCGTGATCGCCGGCCACGCAGCCCGGTCGCCGATCTTCGATAGCGTGTGCAACGCCTGACTCCGGGCCCGGGCACGCTCCGAACAGAGCTCCGCACAAAGCCTGGGCACCGTGATCTCCCGCGGCAGGCGGGTCAACGCCCACGTGAGCATGTCACGCACGAAGAAGTCCGGCTCGATCGCGCACCGCTCCACCAGCGCCTCCACCAGGCCGGGGTCGGCACGCGCGCCAGCAGCCAGAGCCGCCTGAAGCCGCGCCGACGAAGCTCCGGCGCCCAACGCGTCGAGCAGGCGCATCTCCGGCGCGTTCCTAGGTGTCGGGTTGACGGTGACCACCTCCCGCACCCAGTCAAAACCCTGCCACAGTGTCAACGTCAAGTCCGCTCACCCGGCGACCCGACCGGCGTGCATGGCGCCGTGCAGAAACAGGTCCACCACCCGCTCGGCCGGCAGCGGCGGCTCGTCCGGGTGCGCGGGCCGGACACCACCGAAGGTCATGCCGACGAACGCCGCCGCGAGGACCCGAACGGGAAGGCACAGGCGGGACTCATCCGGCTCCAGCAACGCCGCGACAGCCTCCCGGATCTCCGACGATCTGCTGTCCAGGGAACGGAGATCGTCAGGGATGAGCGGTCGGCTGCCGGCCGCATCAGAGGTGCTGACGGCCGGGACGCCGGCGGGCAGCAGATCGTCGAGATCGACACGGATGCGGCGGTTGTAGGCGTCGAGGATGTCGATCACCTCGACCAGACGCGCCGCGAGCGGCTGATCCGCACGGATCGCACCGATCTGCCGCACCTCCTCGGCAGCGTCGAACGCCACGGCCACGGCCTCCGCCAGGATGGCCACACACGCCTGCATGACCGCCTCTTTGTCCGCGAAGACCGCCAGCAGATCGGCCTCGCCGATGCCCGCCGCCTGGGCGATCCGCGCCGTGGTCAGCGTCTCGTACTCACCCAGCAGCGGAAGGGCCGCCCGCGCGACGGCCTGACGGAGCTGTTCAGGACGCATACCGGTCATCAGTCCTCCTCCGGGAGCCCAACACCCAGGCTACGAGGAACTCGCAGTCCACACGCGACCCGGCGGAGCATCCAGCGGGATCCTCGCCGAGGCCAAGCCGGCCGTCACGCGGTGAAAAACGCCTTGATCGCATCGGACTCGCCGGCCACCGTGTCGGCGCTGACCAGGTCACCGGCCCCGGCGGTCAGCACAGCGGCGCGGACCCGCAGGACCTCGGCGGCCTTGCCACTGGCGTAAAGGGACGCCCGGAGGTCGGTGAGCGCCTTCTCGTAGGACGCCTTGAACGTCTCGTTCGCGGTGAACCGGGTGACGAGGATGTTGCTGCGCCCACCCGGACCGCCGCCCCGGGTCTTCGCCGCCTGACCGCTCGCCACCTGGCCCTTCGGGGCCTGACCGCCCGGGGCCTGACCCGGACCACCCCCACCGCGATTGCCGCCACCCATCCCGCCGAAGGCCAGGTTGTGATCCCAGGCGACCACGGTGAACTGATCCTTCCCGGTCGTATACCGCAGGTACGAGTTGTTGCCCGGCCCGTCGATGTCATCCGAGTTCTTGACCAGCTCCTGAAACGCCAGATACGTCGCGAACGCCGGCACATCCAGGTGCTTACCCAGCTCCGCGGAGAACGCCGCGTCATCGGACTCGTTGATGAACTTGAGGAAGGCGGCCAACGGGGCCAGATTCGGATTGTCAGTATCGGTCTCCTGGTCGAACACGCCGTCGTAACTGCCCGCGTCGTCACCGCGGTAGCTGTAGTCGCCACCGCTCTCCGCCTTGTAGAGAATCCCGGCCGACCCGAAACGGTCCGCGTCCCACTTGTCGCCCGGATTCTCGACGATCAGGCGCAGCACCGCACCGCCACCGTTGACACTGAGCCGCGTCGACACCGAGCCCTGGGTCGCCAGCCCGGCGAGGCCGAGCAGTTCCAGGGCCACCGCCTCGTTCAGCGCGCTCTCCGAGTTGTTCGAGCGGACCACGAACTCGGTGTAACCGCCGAACTCCTGCCCCTCCACGAACTTGTCGAGCCGCACCAGCCACGGCAGATCCTGCGGATTCTCCGCCGACACACTGCCGCCCGGCCCACCGCCACCCTGCTCACCGGTGCTGGCCGTGCTGCCCGACCTGGTCAGCCCGCGCAGCGACGAGTTGCCCTTCAGCCGCAAACCCACCCTCTCGAACGTCGACCCGTCGATCGTGGCGGTCGCCTCGATCCAGCTCTTGTCCTGGTCGTTGAGGTAGGCGTCGATCATCGCGTCGTAGTCGGCGCGCTCGAACGCCAAACCGATGTCGTGAACCACGCCGTCGTCGAACAATCCCTCACCGGCCGCCGCCGCACCCGGCGAACCCGCCGAGCCGGTCGAGCATCCGCCGGCCACGGCCAGACCGGCGACCCCGAGAAGGGCCGCACCGAAGGACCGGCGGGACAGGGTGTGAGCGGGCATGCGGGCCATCCTCGGTCGCTGGGTGCAGCTGGAGACTCAAGGAAAGACCACCTCCTGAGGACCCCGATGTGCCACAGCTGTGCCTCGCCTGTAAATCGGACCCCGGCCTCAGCCGGCCACACAGAACTCGTTGCCCTCCGGATCGGCCAGCACCACATGATGCGTCCCCGCCACCGTCAGGACCGACGCCCCCGCGCCGACCAAGTGCGCCACCTTCGCCTCGACCCGCGCCCACACCTGCCCCGGCGACCCGTCACGGCCCACCCGCACATCGATGTGCAACCTGTTCTTCGCCACCTTCGGCTCCGGCACCTCCAGGAACACCAGCCGCGGACCCACCCCGTCCGGATCATGCAGCCAGGCCCCGTCGCCCTCGTCCTCCTCCGGCTCACCGAACGACGCCACCCACTCCTCACGCGTCCGGAACGGCGCCGGCGGCGGCTCATCCACATAACCCAACGCCAGCTTCCAGAACTCCGCCAGCACCACCGCCCGCGCACAGTCGAACGTCAGATCCACCCGCAACGCCATCCCGCACCCCTGTTCCGCTCTCAGCGATCACATCTTCCACCGGGGGTACGACAACCGGCATCGTCGACGCCATGAAGCTGCTCGTGCTCGGAGGAACCGCATTCGTCGGCCGCGCCGTCGTCGACGAGGCCCGCACCCGCGGCCACGCCATCACCGTCTTCAACCGCGGCCACCACCCGCCCCCGCCGGGCACCACCGGCCTGACCGGCGACCGACGCGCCCCGGACGGCCTCACCGCCCTGACCGGCGGCGCCTGGGACCTGGTCGTCGACACCTGGTCGGGGCGCCCCACCGCGGTCCGCGACGCGGCCCGCGCCCTCACCGGCCACGCCGGGCACTACACGTACGTCTCGAGCCGCAGCGTCTACGCCGACCACGACATCTTCCCGCTCACCGAGGAAGCACCGGTCGTCGAAGCATCCCCGGACTCCGACGACGAAACCAACTACGCCGCGGCCAAACGCGGCGCCGAACTGGCCGCCGAGCAGAACTTCGCCGGCCCCGTCCTGCACGCCCGCGCCGGCCTGATCCTGGGCCCGCACGAGAACATCGGCCGGCTCCCCTGGTGGCTCAACCGCCTGGCCCGCGGCGGCCCGACCCTGGCCCCCGGCCCGCACGACCTGAAACTGCAGTACATCGACGCCCGAGACCTGGCGACCTGGCTGCTCGACGCGGCGGAGCAGGGCCGCCAGGGCGCCTACGACGTGGTCAGCCCGCCCGGCCACACCACCATGGGCGAACTCCTGGAAACGATCAACACCGTCACCGGCGGCCACGCCGACCTACGCTGGACCGACCCGAAGACCATCCTCGACGCGGGCATCAAGCCCTGGATGGACCTCCCGATCTGGCTGGCCCCCGGCTACGAACACGACTTCATGCACGGCAGCGACGTCACCAAGGCCCTGCGGACGGGCCTGAAGAACCGCCCGATCACCGAAACGGTCGCCGACACCTGGACCTGGCTGCAAAAAATCGGCGGTACGGCCCCACAACGCCCCGACCGCACACCCGTCGGCCTGGACCCGGACCGCGAAGCCGCCCTCCTGGCCCGCACCCCGGAGTAAGGGCCGCCCTCCTGGCCCGCACCCCGAGGTGACGGCCGCTCCCCGCGCCCCGGGGTGAGAGGCCCACCGCTTCGATCCCCGCAGCCGACGGCGGCTCCGGTGCCCACCACCAGGACGTCCGACTCGCGATCCCAGGTCTCCGTCGACATCAACATCGTGCCCTCGCCGACAACGAGGGCACGATGTTGGTGACCAGTGACCCTCGGAGCGCCTCGCGCGCTGCCGGCAACACCCGACAGGGTGCCGCGCGGCTCCGGCGGAACATAGCCGACACGCGCCAAGAACCACCGCAGTCGACCCACAGCGCATCGCCGCCTGCATACACCGCTACGGCGGTTCGTGGCCCCGACCGCAGGGCAGGTGCCCGTCTCGATCGCTGATCCTCCCCGACCAGCGACGGACCCCACCCGACACCGGCTTTGCTCTGCTTCCCCATCGGAAGCACCCCCTCAGCATCGTCAGCATCGGCAGCGCCCCCTCGGCATCGGAAGCACCTCTTCGGCATTGGAAGCACGCCGTCGGCATCGGAAGCGCCCCCCTCGGCCGACGCCCGGCATCAGCCGAAAGGCAGAACCCACACCCGGCGTTTCCTATGGGGAAGCAGAGCAAAGGGCGACCAACCACCAATACCCCCGCTGGCCGGACCCCGCGGCACCGAAGACACCGCCAACCCGAACGCGGCCGATCGAGCGACTCGCTGCGCACCGGCCCGCACCAAGAATCACAACGGGCGGACCCAGGACCCAGGACCCGGGACCCGGGACCCGCGTCGGCCCGGCGGACAACGGGGTGAACGCGGCCGATCAGCCGTGCGCACCGGCGCCTTGCCGGCTGTCCCGATCCCCCGGCCGGGAGCTACCGAGCCCACCGCGAAGCCGGGCGAGAAACCGAGAGCCAAACCCAAATCAGGTAGTGCCGTTGATTCCTTTTTGTTCTGGATCTTTGTGCGCCCATGGCCGGGCGCACAGTGCGTAAGGCATCCTAGGATACTGGGTGGGATGGGCCGATCCGACCCTCGCCGACCCGCTGCCGGAGAATATGGGGCGTGCCCACCTCGCCGACCACCCCAGCGCCGCCGACCCGGCACACCTCCGGCCCCGCCCGGACCCGGTCCGACCTGCGAATCCTCCGCCCGGACCTGCTCGCCGCCTACGACGGCGCCCTCCCGGGCGCCCGGGCCGCGATCCTGGCCCGCCTGCTGTACGCCCTGCACCACGAGCCGATCCCCGGCGTTACCCACCGTGCGCGGCACCTCGCCCTCGCCGACGGCCGCGCCCTGACCGCCCCCACCGACGCGACCGTCCCGTTCGCCGCGCCCGCACCGGGTCTGACCGCACGGCTCACCGGCGGCGAGGCGGCCCCGGCGCCCGGTGAGGCCCACGACGACCCGGCGACGTTGCTGCGCTCCCTGGATCTCGGCCCGCACACCGGCCGGCTCGCCCAGGAGATCGACAACAGCGTCGCCAACCTCGCCCTCGCCCTCGCCGACCCGCCGCCGCCCGGGGTCCCGCTCCGCGACGCCGAAGGCGATCCCGACGGCCTGGGCCGGCTGGAGCAGCGGGTCCTCGACGGCCACCCCCTGCATCCCTGCTGCCGCACCCGGGGTGGCATGACGGTCGCCGACGTCCTGGCCTACGCGCCCGAGCACCGTCCGGTCATCCGCCTGCGCCGGCTCGCCGTTCCGCCCGAGCGTTGGTACGGCGACACCCCGCCGGTCCTCTACGCCCATCCCTGGCAGGCCGACCGCCTCAAGGACCGCTACCCCTGGCTGTCCGACGCCGGGCAGACCGAACCGGTCCGGCCCCTGATGTCGCTGCGCACCGTCGCGCCCCTGGCCGGCGGCGACCACCTCAAGACCGCGGTCGACATCCAGCTGACCTCGGCCGTCCGTACCGTCTCCCCCGCCGCCGTCCACAACGGACCGCGGCTGTCCGTCCTGCTCGGTGAGCTCACCGCCGACCTGCCGCTGACGGTCCTGGCGGAGACCGCCGCGGGCGCGGTCCTGGTCGGCGGGCAACCCCAGCGTCACCTGGCCTACCTGCGCCGCGCGGCCCCGCGGCTCGCCCGCACCGAGACGGTTCTGCCGCTGGGCGCCCTCGCCGCGCTGCTGCCCGGGATCGCCGTCGACCCGCACGCCTGGTGGCACGACTTCGCCCAGCTGCTGTTCCCGCCGCTGCTCACCGTCCTGGACCGGGGGGTGGCCCTGGAGGCGCACGGCCAGAACACCCTGTTGGTCCTGGACGACGGGCGGCCGGGCAGGATCGTCTACCGCGACCTCGGCGGCGTACGGGTCAGCGCGAAACGCCTGCGCGCGGCCGGCGTCGAGGCTCCCCCGGTCGAGGGTGACCTGCCCACCGACGACCCGGACGTGCTGCGCACCAAGCTCGCCGGCGCCGTCCTGGGCACCGTCGCCGCGCAGCTCATCACCGTGCTGGCCCGCGCGGGCGCGGAGCCGGCGCGGCTGTGGGCGGCGACGGCGGCGGCGATCCGCGGCGCCGGGACCGCCGACGGGGCCCGGCTGCTGAGCGATCCGCTGCCGGTCAAGGCGACCACCGCGATGCGGCTGGCCGACGACCCGCTCGACGACCTCTGGACCACCTTCGACAACCCGATGGCGGGAGCATGACACGCAGCCTGGTGGCCCGGCGGCTCGCCGTGACCGCGGCACACACCGGCGCCGCGCTCGCCGTGCACGCGCCGGGGCTGCTCGACGGGTTCACCGCCGCGTTGCCGGAGGCCGCCGATGTCGTCGGGCGGCGGCTGCGCGGCGCGCTGGTCCGCGAAGGGCTGGTGCCCGCCGCTCCCGGCGACCGGGTGCACGCGTTCCACCGCGTCGAGTTCGCCGCCGCCGGCGCCGACGACCCCGCCGACCTGCTGCCGGATCGGCTGCCGGGCAACGCCGGCGGGTTCGCCGCCGAGCTGCGCAACGCGGTGGTCAACCTGGCCGTGGCCATGGCCCGCCGCGAGCACGTGCCGGCGGACGACCCCGACCACGCCGCGGTCGCCGGGGAGCGGCTCGCCGTCGCCGGGCACAATCTGCACCCGTGCGGGCGGACCCGGCTCGGCTGGGACACCAGCGACGTGCTCGCCCACGACCTGGAGGCCGGGCACACCCGGCTCGGGTTCGTCGCCGTCCGCGACGACCTGCACCTCGGCGACGACATCGGCGCCGCCCTGCGGGAGGTCTATCCCCAGGTCCCGCCGGCGCCGGCCGGCTACCGGCTGCAGCCGGTGCACGCGTGGCAGCGCGACGCCGTGCTGCCGGTCCGCTACCGCGGCCTGCTCGACGACGGCGCGCTGCGGATCCTGGACGACGAGCTCGACGCGATCCCGACCGCCGCGCTGCGGACCCTGCTGCTGCCGGTCGCCGCCGACGGCAGCCGCCGGTACGTGAAGGTGTCGCTGGACATCCAGGTCACCTCGACGCGGCGCAGCATCAGCATCGCCAGCACCCGCAACGGCCCGGCCCTGTCCGTGCTGCTGCACCGGCTGGTCGCCGAGGACCCCGCCGCGGACCGGCTGCTGCTGATGGCCGAGACCGGCGGCGCCGCCGTACCGACCGGGTCGGGCCGGGACCTGGCCGCGATCATGCGCGACGGGCTCACCGGCCGGCTGCGGCCCGGCGAGCAGGCGGTGCCCGGTGGGGCGCTGCCGTTCGTCGCCGCCGGGCTGGTGTCCGGCTTCGCCGCGAGTACGGGCCGCCGCGACGACGCCGGCGCGGCGGCGGCTTTCCTGGACGCGTACGCCCGGCTGGTCCTGCCGCCGCTGCTGCGGCTGACGCTGCGCGGGGTGGCCCTGGAGGCGCACCTGCAGAACTGCCTGCCGACGTTCGCCGGCGGCGTGCCGCAGCGCCTGGCCGTCCGCGACTTCGCCGGGCTGCGGCTGCACCCGGGCCGGCTTGCCGCCGCCGGGCACGAGGTGGTGGCGCTGTGGCCGGGCTCGGTGATCGGCACCGGCGACGAGACCGTGCTGCGCGCCAAGATCGGCTACACGCTGTTCCAGGCCCACCTGGGCGAGC
Organism: Actinoplanes sp. ATCC 53533; assembly: GCF_003947245.1. Taxonomy (NCBI): domain Bacteria; kingdom Bacillati; phylum Actinomycetota; class Actinomycetes; order Micromonosporales; family Micromonosporaceae; genus Actinoplanes; species Actinoplanes sp. ATCC 53533. Next base: position 15,542 of record NZ_QHHV01000016.1, read on the forward strand.
TGATCATCCGGCTCGGCGAGTCGCACGGGCTGGACGAGGACGCCGCCTGGCGGATCGTGCGGGCCGTCGTCGACGAGACCTACGCCGGGCAGGGCGAGCTCGCGGCGCAGGACCACGCCGCGTTCACCGCGCCGACCGTCCCGCACAAGGCCCTGGTGCGGATGCGCCTGGCCGGGGCCGGCGACGAGTACCTGCCGGTGGAGAATCCGCTGCATGCGCCCGCCTGAGCACGTCACCGCCGCGCTGCGGGGCCGGCCCGGGCCGGTCTGCGCCTACGTCTACGACACCGCCGCGCTGCGGGAGCGGGCCGCGGCGGTGCGGGCCGCGCTGCCGCCGGGCGCCACCCTGCTGTACGCGGTGAAGGCCAACGGGCACCCGGCTGTGGTCCGTACCCTCGCCGCGGTCTGCGACGGCCTGGAGGTCGCCTCCGGCGGTGAGCTGCAGTTGGCGGTCGCGGCCGGCGCCCGCCGGATCGTCTTCGGCGGGCCGGCCAAGACCGACGCGGAGCTGGCCGCGGCCGTGGCCGCGGGCGCGCAGGTCAACGTCGAGAGCGGACACGAGCTGCGGCGCCTGGACCGGGCCGCCCGGGCGGCCGGCACGGTCGTGCGGGCGGCGGTACGGGTCAACCGCGCGGGGGCCGCGCTGCCGGGCAGCCACGCCATGACGGGTACGCCCACCCCGTTCGGCGTCGACGAGCAGGAGCTGCCCCGGGTGCTGGCGCTGCCGCTGACCTCGGTCCGGATCACCGGCTTCCACCTGCACGCCGTGTCGAACAACCTGGACGCCGCCGCACACGCCCGGTTCGTGGCCGAAGCGGTGGACTTCTCGGTGGCCACCGCCGCGCGGCACGGGCTGGCGCTGCGGCTGGTCAACGCCGGCGGCGGCCTCGGCGTCGACTACCTCAGCGACGCCACGATCGACCTCGCCGCGCTGCGCGGGGGCCTGGCCGGGCTGACCGTGCCGGCCGGAGTGGAGCTGATCGTCGAGCCGGGGCGGATCCTGGCCGCCGACGCGGGCTGGTACGCCGCCGAGGTCATCGATCTCAAGCGCACCCACGGGCGCTGGTTCGCGGTGCTGCGCGGCGGCACCCACCACTTCCGGCTGCCCGCCGCCTGGGGCTACAGCCACCCGTTCACCGTGCTGGAGGTCGACGCCTGGCCGTACGAGTGGCCGCGCCCGCAGGTCGAGAACGTGGCCGTGGACGCGGTCGGTGAGCTGTGCACGCCGCGCGACGTGCTCGCCCGCGACCGGCCCGTGCGCCGGCTGCGCGTCGGTGACGTGCTGGTCTTCGGCCGCGCCGGCGCCTACGGTTGGGACATCTCGCACCACGACTTCCTGCGCCACCCGCCGCCGCGCTTCGAGGTGCTCTGACAGGGACGCGGTCCACCGCGGCACCGGCCCGTACGCCCGGCACCTCGGGCGGGAGCTGCCCTACTGACGTCCCCCGGGGTGATGGCACCCTCGTGACCTCCCCATACGACACGGTGAACGCGATCACCGGAGCGGTCCGGGCCGTTCACGCGCGGGCCGCGCGGGGCCCGCGGCGCAGCTCGCGCAGGGCCTGGCGGCGGGTGTCACCGGTCAGCGTGTCGATGTAGAGCCGGCCGTCCAGATGGTCGGTCTCGTGCTGCAGCGCGCGGGCCAGCAGCCCGGTGCCGGCGATCGTCACCGGCTCGCCGAACCGGTCGAAGCCGGAGGCCGTCACCGCCCAGGCCCGCGGGGTCGGATAGCCCATGCCCGGCAGCGACAGGCAGCCCTCCTCGTCGTCCTGCTCGCCGTCGAAGCCGGACAGCACCGGGTTGATCAGGTGCCCGACCACGCCGGCGACGTTGTAGGAGAACGCGCGCAGGCCCACCCCGATCTGCGGGGCGGCCACGCCGGCCCGGCCGGGCTCGCGGACGGTGTCCTCCAGGTCGGCGATCAGCGCCCGCAGGTCGTCGTCGAAGGCCACGACGGGCTCCGCCGGGGTACGCAGCACCGGGTCGCCGAAGAGGCGGATCTCTCGCACAGTCATGGGCCCAGATTAGGCGAAAAGGGCCAGCTGGTCGGCGGCCAGCTCCTCGCGCAGCCGCGCCAGCGACCGCCTCGTCTGGCTCTTGACCACCCCGACCGGCACGTCCAGCACGTCGGCGACCTGCTCGACGCTGTAGTCCTCGAAATACCGCAGGATCACGATGGCCCGGTCGCGGGGGTTCAGCCGGCCCAGCGCGTCGAGCATGGTCAGCCGCAGGTCGGGCTGGTGCTGGTAGCCCGCCGTGTCGTGGATCACCTCGACCACCGTCTCCGACGTGCTGCGCCGCCGGCGGTGGTCCAGGTAGGCGCGCAACAGGATCTTCTGGGCGTACGCCGTCAGGTTGTCCGCCTGCCGGGCGTGCCGCCAGCCCAGGTAGAGCCGGGTCAGCGCGGTCTGGGTCAGGTCCTGCGCCAGATGCCAGTCGCGGCACATCATGTACGCGGTGGTGCGCAGCCGCTCGGCGGCCGCCTCCGCGAACTCCGCGAACTCCTCGTCCTGCAACACCGACAGCTCCTAGCTGAAGATCGCCACGTGCGGGAACCGGTCCGCACCGGCCCGGACAAGTCCGGCGTCCATTGTCGTGCCCCAGCGCGGATCGGCGACGATCGCCCTCGCCTCGTCCGTGCTCAGCGCCCGCGGCGCCGGCGGATTCCGGCGGCCGTCCCAGGCCAGGCAGGTGGCCAGGTCCGCCTGGACGGTGAGGCCGTCGGGCCACCGCGCGCGGGCGACCGTGCTCTGGATGCAGTTGTCGGGCAGGCTGTCGACCGTGACGGCCGGGGTGCCCGTCCGCGGCCCGGTGCGGGTTTCCCCGCTGACCGACACACGGATCATTCCCGGGCCCTTGCCCCGGTCAAGGTACAGCTGCACGTGCAAGTCGCGCGGCCCGGTCTTGGCCGGAGCACTGGTCCGGCCCGCCGGCAGCAGCCCCTCCAGCAGCACCAGCATGGCCTCCGGAGTGGCCCTGGCCTGCTCGGAATCCGGGCCTGGCCAGGCCGGTGGGCCGCCCAGCGGCGGGGGCGGGGCGCGGCAGCGGCGGGGGGCAGCGTGGGTCTCGCGGTGGCCGCGATCCCGTCGTCGGCGCCGCCGGTGGCGGGCCCGGCCCGGGACGCCGTGGCTGCGGCGGTGGCCGTGACCAGGTCGCCGTCGCCGGCGGGCACGGCCCGGGACACCGGGCCGAACTGGCCGCCCAGCGCCACCGTGGCGGCCAGCACACCGGCCACCGCCGCGCCGCCGCCGAGGGCCGCGAGGCGCCGCCGGCGGCGGATGCGGCGGCCGTCGCGCAGCGCCACGGCGACGAGGTCACCCACCGGCGGCGGCCGCTGGGCGGCGAGTTCGTCGCGGAGCAAGCCCCGCAGTTCCTCGGTCACGGTGCTCCTCCCGACACTGCACTCTGCCCTTTCAGACGTGCCGGGCCGGGCCAACGGTGACACGTCCGCGAAGAACCGGCCAGATGTGCGGGGGCCCGGCGAGGATTTCTCCGGGCGGGCGGCGCGGGTCAGCCCCCGGGGCCGGCCAGGGCGGCGCGCAGCGGTGCCGCCTTCGCCGCGGCCTCGGCGACCTCGTCCCACGGGTCGCTGTCGATGGTGATGCCGCCGCCGGCCCACAGGTGCACCCGCTCGCCGTCGACCGCCGCCGTGCGGATGCTCAGGCCCAGGTCGACGTGGTCGGTGCCGACCCAGCCGAGGGCGCCCATGCTCACCCCGCGGCCGACCGGCTCCAGCGCGGCGATCTCCCGCAGCGCCGCGTGCTTGGGCGCGCCGGTCACCGAGCCGCCCGGGCACAGCGCCCGCAGCAGCTCGGCCAGGCCGACCGGCCGTTCGATCGGGGCGGAGACCACCGACTCCGCCTGCCACAGCCCGCACCAGCGGCGCACCGCGAACAACTCGTCCACCCGGACCGGGCCCGCCCCGAGCCGGGCCAGGTCGTTGCGTTCCAGGTCGACGATCATCACGTGCTCGGCGCGTTCCTTGGCCGAGGCCAGCAGCTCCCGGCGGCCGGCGTCGGTGGCCGGCCGGGTGCCCTTGATCGGCCGGGTGATGATCCGGCCGCCGCGCACCTCGACCAGCGTCTCGGGCGAGGCCGTCGCCACGGCCCATCCGTCGCCCCTCAGCACGCCGCCGTAGCGCGCGCCGGGCAGGGTGGTCAGTCGGTCCAGGGCCGGGCCCGGATCGCCCGTGTACGGCGCCGAGGCGTGCCCTACGACGTTGACCTGATAGACGTCGCCGCGCTCGATGGCCGCCCGGACGGCGCTGACCGCGGCGGCGTGCTCGCCGGGTGTCCAACTGTCGCGCCAATGACCCAGCCGCCACCCGTCCGGCCGTGCACCGGATGCGGAACCGGCCGAATCACCGGGGTCGATCGCACACGCTCCCATGACGGAGGGTGACGACTCGGTCGGCTCGATGTGAACGTGAACAACGGCCACCACATCGGGGATCCCGGGCACCGGCGAGGGGGCTCCGACGGGGCCGCCCACCATCACCGAACCGGCCGAGGCCGACACGTACAGTGCTGCTCCACAGGGGGTTTCCGCGCCAGTCGGGTGGATTTGGGTGGCCGTTCGGCCGATGTCTCGCACCGGCAGTCCGTTGCGGGACAGGAACGCCGAGACAAGCTCTGCGGGGTCACCGCCATCACCCACCGACCACTCGAATCGGCATGACTCACGGTGACGGCCCTGGCAGGACGCCGGAGAACCCGGTTGAGGACCCCGTCCAGGTGTCGGAAAGTGGTCGGCGGCGGCTCTGCCGTGGAACATCAGAACAGTGGATTCTCTCAATGGGGCGCCGTCACTCACGCGATCCGGACTCGTTCGGATGGGAGTAGTGTTCCGCCCCGTTGATGTGAAGCACGACACAACCCCCTACCGGAGACACCCGATGTGCCAGCACCTGACGTCCTGCCCCTCTGCCGAAGCCGTCGACCGCGAAGCGGCCCGGATCGTGGCGACCTTCCCCGAGCAGGGTTGGAGCCTGCTCTGCAACGGTGTCATCGTCTTCGAGGACACCGGCGAACTGCTGCCCGACGGCAGGACCATCGCCCCGCACCGCGGACCGGCCGTGCACGCCCTGGCGGCCTGACCGTCCCGCGGGACAGTCTCCACCCGGCCGTCCGGCCGGCAGCACCACAGACCCGCGGGCCGACCGGAAACCTCCCCGGCCGACCCGCACGGATGAACCTCAGTCCTCGAACGCCGCCGGCGACGGGCACGAACAGACCAGGTTCCGGTCACCGTAGGCGCCGTCGATGCGGCGCACCGGCGGCCAGTACTTCGAGCTGCGGTCCACCCCCGCCGGGAAACCCGCCAACGACCGCGGGTATGCGTGAGCCCACTCGTCGGCCGCCACCGCCGAGGCCGTGTGCGGCGCGTGGTGCAGCGGGTTGTCGTCGCGGGGCCACTCACCGGCCGCCACCCGGTCGATCTCACCCCTGATCGCGATCATCGCGTCGCAGAACCTGTCCAGCTCGGCCAGGTCCTCGCTCTCGGTCGGCTCCACCATCAGCGTCCCCGCCACCGGGAACGACATCGTCGGCGCGTGGAAGCCATAGTCGATCAGCCGCTTGGCCACGTCGTCGACCGACACGCCCGTCGCCTTCGTCAGCGGCCGCAGGTCGAGGATGCACTCGTGCGCGACCAGGCCCTCGTTGCCCGCGTACAGCACCGGGTAGTGCTCCCGCAGCCGCGCCGCCACGTAGTTCGCCGCCAGCACCGCGACACCGGTCGCCGCGGCCAGCCCCGCCGGCCCCATCATCCGCAGGTACGCCCACGAGATCGGCAGGATGCCCGCCGAGCCGTGCGCCGCCGCCGACACCGCGTGGTGCTCGCCGGGCTCCAGCGGATCGCCCGGCAGGAACTCGGCCAGGTGCGCGCGCACCGCGACCGGGCCCACCCCCGGGCCGCCGCCGCCGTGCGGGATGCAGAACGTCTTGTGCAGGTTCAGGTGCGACACGTCCGCGCCGAAGCGGCCCGGCTTGGCGAAACCGACCAGCGCGTTGAGGTTCGCCCCGTCGACGTACACCTGGCCGCCCGCGTCGTGCACCGCCCCGCACAGCTCCGCGATGCCCTTCTCGTAGACGCCGTGGGTCGACGGGTATGTCACCATGATCGCGGCGAGCGCGTCCGCGTGCCGGGCGATCTTCGCCGCCAGGTCACCCAGATCCACGTTGCCGTTGTCGTCGCAAGCCACCACGACCACCCGCATGCCCGCCATCACCGCGCTGGCCGCGTTGGTGCCGTGCGCGCTCGACGGGATCAGGCAGACGTCGCGGTGGGTCTCGCCGCGCGAGCGGTGGTAGCCGCGGATCGCCAGCAGGCCGGCCAGCTCACCCTGCGAGCCCGCGTTCGGCTGCACGCTCACCGCGTCGTACCCGGTGAGCTCCGCCAGCCAGCCCTCCAGCTGCGCGACCAGCGCCTCGTAGCCGGCCGTCTGCGACGCCGGGGCGTACGGGTGGATGTTCGCGAACTCCGCCCAGGTCACCGGCTCCATCTCGGTGGTCGCGTTCAGCTTCATCGTGCACGAGCCCAGCGGGATCATGCCCCGGTCCAGCGCGTAGTCGCGGTCCGACAGCTTGCGCAGATAGCGCAGCATCGCCGTCTCCGAGTGATGCGCGTGGAACACCGGATGGGTCAGGAACTCCGTGCTCCGCTTCGGCAGGGCGCCCACCGGGAAGGCCCCGCCGCGCCGCACCCCGAACGCGGCCAGCACGGCGGAGACATGCGCCTCCGTCGTGGTCTCGTCGCACGCGACCGACACCCGGTCGGCGTCCACCAGGCGCAGGTTGACCCCCGCGGCGTCGGCCGCCGCGACGATCTCCGCGGCCCGGCCGGGCACCACCGCGGTCACCGTGTCGAAGAACGTCCCGTGCGCGACCTCGACGCCGCCTTCGGTCAGCGCGCCGGCGATCGTGGACGCCTGCAGGTGGGCGTGCTCGGCGATCCGCCGCAGCCCGGCCGGACCGTGGTAGACCGCATACATGCTGGCCATCACCGCCAGCAGGACCTGGGCGGTGCAGATGTTGCTGGTCGCCCGCTCCCGGCGGATGTGCTGCTCGCGGGTCTGCAGCGCCAGCCGGTAGGCCGGCGCGCCGTCGGCGTCCTTCGACACCCCGACCAGCCGGCCCGGCAGCGACCGCTCCAGCCCGGCGCGCACCGCCAGGTAACCGGCGTGCGGGCCACCGAAGCCCAGCGGTACGCCGAAGCGCTGCGTCGTGCCCGCGGCGATGTCCGCACCGATCTCCCCCGGCGACCGCAGCAGCGTCAACGCCAGCAGGTCCGCCGCCACCGTCACCAGGGCACCGACCGCGTGCGCGGCCTCGACCAGCGCCGCGTGGTCACGCACCGCACCGGACGCCCCCGGATACTGCAGGTGCAGGCCGAAGAACTCGCCCGGCAGCTGCTCCCCCGCGCCCAGGTCGGCCAGGACGATCTCGATGCCCAGCGGCTCCGCCCGGGTGCGCAGGATGGCCAGCGTCTGCGGCAGCGTGTCCGCGTCCACCACGTACACGGGGCTCTTGCTCTTGCTCGACCGGCGCGCCAGAGTCATCGCCTCCGCCACCGCCGTGCCCTCGTCCAGCATCGAGGCGTTCGCCGTGGTCAGCCCGGTCAAATCGGTGACCATCGTCTGGAAGTTCAGCAGCGCCTCCAGCCGGCCCTGGCTGATCTCCGGCTGGTACGGGGTATACGCCGTGTACCAGGCCGGATTCTCCAGCACGTTGCGCCGGATCACCGCCGGGGTGAAGGTGCCGTAGTAGCCGAGCCCGATCATCGAGGTCGCGACCGTGTTACGGCCCGCGATCTCGCGCAGCTCCGCGATCGTCTCCTCCTCGGAGGCCGCCTCGGGCAGCGCCAACGACCCGTGCCAGCGGATCACCTCGGGAATCGCGGCGTCCATCAGCGCGTCCAGCGAGGCGTACCCGATCGCCTTGAGCATCTGGGTCTGCGCGTCGGCATCCGGGCCGATGTGGCGGTCGGCGAACGTCATGGCGGCTCCTGGGGGGAGAAAGAGGTCGACGAGAGCAACCTCCCCCTCTGTCATACCCACCGGGCACTCCAGAGTCGCCTACCCACACGGTCCTTTTGCCTGAGAGGTTCCGGGGAGGATTTGCCCCTTCGGCGCCACCGGGATGGTCTCTCCCGCGCGGGTGTACGGCTCATACCAACCTACCAGCGTCCGCGTTTCGATCATGTGTCCCTAGGGTGTGGTGTGTGACCTACTCCGCTGCGGACGACCGCTACGAAACGATGACCTACCGCCGCGCCGGCCGAAGCGGCCTCAAGCTGCCCGCTATCAGCCTCGGCCTGTGGCACAACTTCGGCGACGCCCGCCCGATCGAACGCCAGCGCGACATCACCCGCCGCGCCTTCGACCTCGGCGTCACCCACTTCGACCTGGCCAACAACTACGGCCCGCCGCCCGGCAGCGCCGAGCAGAACTTCGGCCGCATCCTGAGCACCGACTTCCGGCACCACCGCGACGAACTCGTCGTCTCCACCAAGGCCGGCTACCACATGTGGAACGGCCCCTACGGCGAGTGGGGCTCCCGCAAATACCTCGTCTCGTCGCTCGACCAGTCCCTCAAGCGCCTCGGCCTCGACTACGTGGACATCTTCTACCACCACCGCCCGGACCCGGACACCCCGCTCGAAGAGACCATGAGCGCCCTCGACGCCGTCGTCCGCTCCGGCAAGGCCCTCTACGTCGGCATCAGCAACTACAGCGCCGAACAGACCGCCCAGGCCGCCGCGCTCCTGCAGGAACTCGGCACCCCGCTGCTGATCCACCAGCCGTCGTACTCGATCCTCAACCGCTGGATCGAGAAGGACCACCTGCTCGACACGCTCGAGGCCGTCGGCGCCGGCTGCATCGCCTTCAGCCCCCTGCAGCAGGGCCTGCTCACCGACCGCTACCTCGGCGGCATCCCCGCCGACTCCCGGGTGCGCACCAGCACCTTCCTCAGCGAGAGCGACCTGGACAAGGCCACCATGGCCCGGATCCACAACCTCAACGCCATCGCCGGGCGCCGCGGCCAGTCCCTGGCCCAGCTCGCCCTGGCCTGGGCCCTGCGCGACCGGCGGATGACCAGCCTGATCATCGGCGCCAGCAGCGTCGCGCAGCTCGAGACCAACGTCGCAGCCCTGGACAACCCGGCCCTGACCGACGACGAACTGGACGAGATCGACGGCACCAGCCTGGACCTGTGACCACTCTCGTCACCGAGCACACGATCCTCGCGGTCGTGGTCGGCTCCCGCGCCTACGGCCTCGACGGCCCGGGCTCCGACCACGACCGGCGCGGCGTGTACGCGGCACCCACCCCACTGTTCTGGCACCTCGACAAGCCACCGACACACCTCGACGGCCCCGCCGAGGAACAGTTCTCCTGGGAGCTCGAACGCTTCTGCACCCTCGCGCTGCAGGGCAACCCGACCGTGCTCGAAGTGCTCTGGTCACCCCTGATCACCCAGGTCACCACCGACGGCGAGGACCTGCTGACCACCCGGCGGGCGTTCCTGTCCCGCCGGGTCGCCGAAACCTACGGCGCGTACGCCCGCGACCAGCTCAAACGCGTCGCCGCCCGGCGCGAGCGCACCGGCGAGACCAACCACAAGCAGGCGATGCACATGATCCGGCTGCTGCTCGCCGGCGCGCACGTGCTGCGCACCGGCGAGGTGCTGGTCGACGTGTCCCCCCTGCGCGAGCGGCTGCTGGCGGTCAAGCACGGGAACGTGCCGTGGGAGTCGGTGACCGGGTGGGCCGACGAGCTGCTCGCCGACCTGGCCGAGGCGGCGCGGACCACCACACTGCCCGGGGAGCCGGACCGCGCCGCCGTCGACACGCTGCTCTACGCCGTACGGGAAAGGGGTCTGCGATGACCGTCGACGTGCCGAACTGGGCCGGCCAGGTCGCGGCCGACCTGCCGTACCCCCTGATCTTCGCCACCGTGAGCGGCGCCCACCTGTACGGCTTCGCCTCCGCGGACTCCGACCTCGACCTGCGCGCCGCCCACCTGCTGCCGGCGGCCGAGGTCGTCGGCCTGCGCACCGGCCCGGAGACCGTGCAGACCGACGGCTGGCGCGACGGCGTCGAACTCGACGTGGTCAGCCACGACCTGCTGAAATTCGCCCGCCTGCTGACCAGCCGCAACGGCTACGTCCTGGAACAACTGCTGTCGCCGCTGGTGATCGCCACCTCGCCGGTGCACGCCGAGCTGATCACCCTGGCGCCGGCGCTGATCACGCGCCACCACGCCCACCACTACCTGGGCTTCGCGGCGACCCAGGAACGGCTCTTCGACCGGACCGGGGAGCTGAAGCCCGCGCTGTACACGCTGCGGGTGCTGCTGACCGGGCTGCACCTCATGCGGACCGGCGCGCTGGAGACCGACCTCGGGGTGCTGGGCGGCGGCCTGCCCTACGTGCCGGAGCTGATCGGGCGCAAACGCGAGGCCGAACACGGCCCGTTCCCGTCCGCCGTCCGCGCCGACCTGGCCCGGGACGTGCCACGGCTGCGGGCCGACCTCGAAGCCGCCCGGGACGCCTCCGCCCTGCCCGAGCAGGCCGACCGCGGCGCGGTCGAGGCCCTGCACCAACTGGTCGTCCGCACCCGCCTCTCCTGACCTCGCCGAACCCTTGGGAGGCGAGCGATCACTCTCTGTGAATGCCTCCTTGTTATCGTCGGACGGTGCCGATTCGTAGCGTGCGATCCGGCCGGGGTCGCGGCCTCGTGGCACGGTCGGTGGTCCTCATCGCACTCACCATCGTCTGCACCCAAGAGAGCGGCAGGGGCCGCGTCCGGGAACCGCTTGCCGCGCCGCAATCAGCGCCGCCGGCGGCCAGCCCGGCACCCTCCGCGCCGGCGCCCTCCGCAATGGACGGCCTCGCCGGCCCGGCCGCGCCCGCCGACCTGGACGTCATGACGTTCAACCTCCGCTACGCCAGCACGATCACACCCAACTCGTGGGCCCAGCGGCGCCCGGTGACGCGCGCCCTGCTGACGACCGAACGGCCGGACCTGATCGGCACCCAGGAGGGGCTCGTCGCGCAGCTGCGGGACGTCGAAGCCGATCTCGGCGCCGGCTACGACTACATCGGCACCGGCCGCAACGGCGGCGACCTCGACGAGCACATGGCGATCTTCTTCAACAAGGCCCGGCTGCTCCCCCGGCAGTCCGGGAACTTCTGGCTCTCCGCCACGCCGGCGGTCCCGGGATCCATCAGCTGGGGCTCCCGCCACGTCCGCATGGTCACCTGGGTGCTGTTCGACGACCTGGCGACCGGCAGGCGCTTCTACGCCGTCAACACCCACCTCGACAACGCCAGCGAGAACGCCCGCCGGCACGCCGCCGGGCTCATCAGGCACCGGCTCGCCGCGTTCGACCCGCTGCCGATCGTGCTGACCGGTGACTTCAACACCCCGGCGGGGCCGGGCAGTCAGGTCTACCACCTCCTGGTCGACCAGGCCGGCCTCCGCGACACCTGGACCACCGCGGCGCGGCGCGGCCCCTCGTACGCGACGATCCACAACTACCAGCCCCTGGTGCCCGACGGCGAACGGGCCGACTGGATTCTCACCACCCCGGGCGCCACGGCACTGGCCACCCTGGTGAACACCCACCACCGGGGAAACCAGTTCCCGAGCGACCACCTTCCGGTCCAGGTCCGCCTGCGCCTGCCGTGAGCCGCGGCGCACCACCCGTAGGGCATCCTAGGATTCTAGGAGGTATCCGTCGGGGCGGTCGGCGGTCTACCCTGAGGGCATGCCCACCACCGCGCCCGAAGCCCCGGCGGTCCAGCTCGCCCGGCCGCACCGGCCGGTTCTCGTGGCGGGCACCCTCGGCGAGCTGACCGGCCCGGCCCACGGCGTGGTCGAGCTGCCGCTGCGCCTGTGGTGGAATCCGGTCCGCACCTTCGACCTCGACCAGCCCACCATGCTGGCCTGGATGTACGAGAACGTGCTGCGCGAGGCCGTCCGCGTCGACGAGCTGCGCGGCTACCTGCACGGCCCGACCCTGGTGCGGATCTGGCCGGAGCTCAACCTCCCCCGCGGCGTCCGCGCGGCCTGGGAGGCCCGGCACGTCCTGCTGAGCGGCCGCGTCCGCTAGCGTCACGGCGTGAGCGAAGCATCAGCTCCGTGCCCGGCGACGGTGACGGCGTGAGCGGGAACATCGACGACTTCTACCGTGACGTCGCCACCATCGCCCTGACGGTCGGCGAGAAGCACGGCTTCGTCCTCGGCGGCGGCGTCGCCTGGCTGGTCAACGGCCTGGTGCAGCGCCCGACCGAGGACATCGACCTGTTCACCGACACCGCCGGCGCGGTCGGTGCCGCGGCCGGGCAGGTCACCACGGCGCTGACCGAGGCCGGCTACCAGGTGTTCCGGGAGGTGGCCGACGAGCTGTTCGCCGGCATGGACGAGGACCTGCGCGAATACCACGTGGCCGACGGCACCCGGGCGCTGCGGCTGACCCTGACCCGCCTCGACCGCCGCCGGGCGCCGGTGGTGATGGACGTCGGGCCGGTCATGCACCTCGACGACCTGGTGGCCTCGAAGGTCGCCGCGCTGGTCAACCGGCGCGAGGTCCGCGACTACATCGACGTGGCGGCGGCGCTGGAGCGCTACACGCTCAAGCGGGTGCTCGAGCTCGCCCGGGCGCTGGAGCCGGGGCTGGAGGACGACGAGATCGCCGACGCCGGGCGCTATCTGGACCGGCTGGACGACGCCCGGTTCGCGGTCTACGGGCTGAGCCCGGAGCAGGTGGGCGCGCTCCGGGCACGGCTGGCGGCCTGGCCCCGCTGAGGGCGGTCATGACGCCGAGATGGCTTCGCGACGCCCGGCCACGCTAGCCGACGGCCTCTCGGTAGGTCTCGGTCGGCAGTGTCGACGGGCTGGGTCGCGGCACCTCGACAACCACGGCGGGCTCGGTGGGGGCGGCCGGCGGCGCCGCGGGAGCCGGAGCGGTGGGCCCCGGCTCCGCAGCCGGCTCCGCCACAGTGGACGGCCCGGCAGCCGCCACCGGGATCACGTGCTCGCGGGCCAGCAGACCCTTGCCGAGGCCGCCGATCGTCGCGATGAAGGCGATGTTGAAGGCGGCGCTCCAGCTGAACCGGGTGATGTCGAAGACGCCACTGGCCACGATGGAGGCCGACAGCGAGCTGACGAATGTCTTGCCCAGGCGCACCAGCAGGTCGGGCCAGAACGGGAGGTCCGTCAGCTTCCCCGCGTATTGCGCCGAGGTGAGCAGGACCGAGGCGACCGCCGCGCTGACGGCCAGCGTCAGCGCGTATCTCCACGGCAGGTTGCCCACCGAGCCGGCGACGCCACCGCCCAGCAGCGTCGCGAGGAAGACCTGCCCTGCCGACCAGCCGGCCCGCTCCAGAAAGTCGAGCAGCACCGCGTGCACCTTGGGGTCGCGCCACTTCGGAGTGAGCCGCGTCATCGTCAAAAAAATACTGGTGCCGGGCCGCTTGCGCCAGGAGTGCCGCGGCCCAGGCCGCCCATTCGGCTGATTGCGGCCGGGAAACCTGGCCGAAACATTGGAGGCAGGCGCGACGAGGCGGCTCGAGAGGGGTACTGGCGTGGGAATCACCAGGCGCACGATCCTCAATGGCGCGCTCGGCGCGGCCGGGTTCACCGTCGCCGGAGCACTGGATCCGTTCACGCAGCGGGCCGCATCCGCCGGCGCCGGCCCGGGCGCCGGGACGACGCTGGCGCGCACCATCGTCCGGGGCCCGGCCGGCGCCGGCGGCTACGCCCGGCTGACCGCCGCGGCCGGCGAGCCGTTCCTGTTCCGTGGCGACCTGGCCGGCGTGTCCCGTCACTCCTGCCGCCGCCGGCGGGCGCTGACCTGCTTCACGCAGCTCACCGACCTGCACGTGATGGACGTCCAGTCGCCGGCCCGGTTCGAATACTTCGACCGGTACAGCGGCATTCCCGGCCTGTCGGATTTCGGCAGCGCCCACCGCCCCCAGGAGCTGCTGAGCGCCCAGGTGGGCAACGCGATGGTGGCTCAGCTGCGCCGGGTGCGCCGCGGCCCGGCGACCGGCGCGCCGGTGCGGTTCACCGTGGTCACCGGCGACAACACCGACAACTGTCAGTTCAACGAGCTGCGCTGGTATATCGACCTGCTCGACGGCGGTGCGGTGCGGCCGGACTCCGGCGACCCCCAGCGCTACGAGGGCGTGCTGGACGACGTGGCGCCGGACCCCTACTACTGGCATCCGGAGAGCGGGTTCGGCCAGCCCACCGCAGCGTACGGATTCCCGCGGGTGCCCGGCCTGCTGCACGCCGCCCGCGCGCCGTTCCGGGCGGTCGGTCTGGATCTGCCGTGGTATGCCGTCTACGGCAACCACGACGGCCTGGTGCAGGGCAACCTGCCCAGCAACGACCTGCTCCGGCAGCTCGCGACCGGCCCGCTCAAGCTGACCAGCCTGCCGCCGTCGATCCTGGCGGCGCCGCTCTCCGCGCAGGTGCAGTTCATCCTCGGGCTGCTCCGGCTCGACCCGGCCGCGGTGGCGCAGCAGCTGGCCGAGGGCGGCCGGCGATTCGTCACGCCCGATGCCCGGCGCCGCATCGTGGACCGCGGCACCACCATCAGGGAGCATTTCAAGACCACCGGAGGCCCGGTCGGGCACGGGTTCACCGCCGCGAACCTGGCCGCCGGCACCGCCTACTACACGTTCGACCGGGGGCCGGTGCGCGGCATCGTGCTGGACACGGTCACCAGCAGCGGCGGCCCCGACGGGTCGCTGGAGCCGGCGCAGTTCGCCTGGCTGGAGGCGCAGCTGCAGGCGGCGAGCAGCCAGTGGCTGGCCCCGTCGGGCGAGGTGGTGCGCCGCCGCGGCCGCGCCGACCGGTACGTGATGATCTTCAGCCATCACACCATCGCGTCGATGACCAACGTCTCCGACGGCAGCGGCCGGCTCGGCGGCCCGCAGGTGCGGGAGCTGCTGCTGCGCTACCCCAACGTGATCGCCTGGGTCAACGGCCACACCCACCGCAATCAGGTGCTGCCGCACGCCCGCCCGTCCGGGGCGGCTGTCGGCGGCGGCTTCTGGGAGATCAACACGGCGGCGCACATCGACTGGCCGCAGCAGTCACGGATCGTCGAGCTGACCGACAACCTGGACGACACCCTGTCGATCTTCTGCACGATCATCGATCACAGCGGCCCGATCTCCCGCGGCGGCCGACTGACCGAGACCGCCACCCTGGCCTCGCTGTCCCGCGAGTTGTCCGCCAACGACCTGCCGAACAGGACGGACGCCCGCCGCGGCGAGCTGACCGACCGCAACGTGGAGCTGCTCCTGCCGGACCCGGTCTCGGCGCGCAACCGGCATGGCGCCCCGGTCGCCGCGATGAGCGGGGGCTGACCCCGGGCTGCGGGACGACGGGCCGGGATCAGGGGCGGCAGAGGGTGCGCAGCGCCGCCGCGAACGCGGGACCGTCGGCACCGAGCGCGGCGAAGAACGCCGTGTCGCAGGCCTCCACCGCGACCACCGCCCGGTTGACCAGCTCGCGGCCGGCCGCGGTGACGGCCAGCGCGCGGGCCCGCCGGTCGGTGGGGTGCGCGGGCCGGTGCACCAGGTCGCGGCCCTCCAGGGCGCGCAGGACCTGGGACGTCATCATCGGATCGGTGGCGGCCACGTCGGCGAGCGCCTTCTGGGTGACCGGGCCGGAGGCCTGCAGATAGGTGAGCGTGGCGAGCAGGACGAACTGCACGTGAGTGATGCCGTACGGCTTGAGCGTGGCCCGCTGCGCGGCCTGCCACCGGTTGGTGACCTGCCAGAGCAGCAGGCCCGGGCTCTCGTCGGCGCTGGAGAACCGGGTGGCGAGGCTCACGACGGGGTGACCGCCGCCGGGGCGAGCATGGCGGCGCGGATCGCCGCGAAATCGTCGCCGGAGAGCTGGATGAGGCCGCGTCGCAGCTGGTATCCCCAGTTCGGCGCCGCGGTGAGGTCGAGCCGCAGCGAGCGGATCGGCGTCTCGGCCGCCTCCGGCAGGTAGCGCACCCGGCGCCGCCACGGGTGGAAGTCACCCTCGTGGGCCTGCCAGATCTCGTCGTCGGGCAGCTCACCGATCGCCGTGCAGGCCTGCAGCGGCCGGCCGCCGCGCAGGCTCGTGCGAGGCGAGTAGTAGACGAGCCAGTCACCGCTCGCGAGCCGGGCGAGCCCGTCGCGCCTGCCGTGACCGAGCTGAGCGATGCCCAGCGCGGTGCCGCGCCGCACGTGGTCGCGGCAGACCACGCCGAGCCAGTAGGTCACGCCGACACTCCCGCCGCGCGGGCCGCCGCCGGCGGGCGGGCGGGATCGGCGGTCGTGAGCCGGGCGGCAGCGATCGTCCTCATGAATTTAGTATGCGCGCTTACTATGATGGGGTCAAGGAGAGTCGCCGTCGAGGATCTCGCGGACGGAGGCCAGCATCCGAAATATCTCGATTCGCCCGTCGAGGAACCCCATCCGGTAGTCGGCCCCGGTCGAGGCGTCCTTCGCCCGCGCGGCATCCCGGTGCCCGGCGAGGGCGTCGACCCGGCCGGCGTCGTAGGCCAGCAGCGCTTCGTCCACAGTCTCTCCACTCCCCCGGCCGGCCCCGCTCTCCCGGCCGGCTCGCGCGACAATGTCGCACGCCGCGGCGCCGCACAGCACCGGCTGCCCGCCCGACCCCGGTGCCGACCGATCCGCCAGCCGATGATCATCCGAAACCGGTGGCCGAACCGCCCAGCGGGCTACCCTTCGGACATGAGGGACTTGAGGCTTACCCGGCGCCACCTTCTGGTCACCGCCGGTTCAGGGATTCTCGGCGTGACCGTCCTGAACACCGTCACGGGCTGCTCGAAATCCACCGGCCCGGCCACGCCGGCGTCGCCCGACGCGGCCCGCACCGCGAGCGCCGGTGCGACCGGGACGGCCGCCGGTGACTGGCAGCGCGTCAATCTCTCGTTCGTCTCGGCCTACCTGCTGATCCGCGGCGACGAAGCGGCCGTGGTCGACCTCGGCACCGACGGCTCGGCCGACTCGATCGGGTCGGCGCTGACGGCCGCGGGCAGCGGCTGGGGCGCGGTGCGGCACGTCCTCCTCACCCATCAGCACCCCGACCACGCCGGCGGTCTCGCGGGGGTCGCGCCCCAGGTCAAGGCCGCGATCTATGCCGGCGAGGCGGACGTCGCCGGGATCACCTCGGCGCAGCCGCTGCAGCCGGTCAAGGACGGCGACGAGATCTTCGGCCTCCGGATCATCGGCACCCCCGGCCACACCGCCGGGCACATCTCCGTCTTCGACCCGTCCACCGGCGTCCTGGTGGCCGGCGACGCGTTGCGCACCACCGCCGGCCTGGTCGGGCCCGACCCGAAGTACACCGCCGACACCGCCCAGGCGGCCGCCTCGGTGCGCAAGCTGGCCGCCCTGGGCGTCAAGACGATCCTGCCCGGCCACGGCGAACCCCTGACCAGCGGCGCCGGCGACGCGCTGAGCAAGCTGGCGGCGTCGATCAAGGGCTGAGCCTGCCCGCTATCCGCGGCCCGTGCCCATCCGGGCGCTGGCGGCCACCGTCTCCTCCGTCTGGGCCCGGCGCCGCGAGGAGTATGCGGCGAAGGCCGCCCCCGGATCCGCTCGCCCCCGCAGGGCGGCTGCCAGCGCCACGGCGTCCTCGATCGCCATCGACGCGCCCTGGGCGGCCGCCGGCGACGCGGCGTGCGCGGCGTCGCCGACCAGCACCAGCCGGTCGTTGTGCCAGCGCGGCGTCGTCGGGATGTCGTAGGAGTCCGCGCCCACGACGTCCCCGCCGGTCGCTTCGATGATCGCCGCGGCCGGGGTGGTGTCGTCGCGGACAGCCTCGAGGACGAGGCCGCGCCACTGCCCGGCACCGGTCTCGCCGCGTCGGCTGTCGCCGGGAAGACGGGCGAACCACCAGGTGCGCCCGTCGCCGGGCGCGGTGAAGCCGAAGAACGCGCGGGCGCCGAACACCATGTGGTACGCGTCCGGCGCGCTGCCGGCCGGGTTGCCGGCGGCGTAGCCGTACACGACCTGCTGGCCGGTGTGGCGCGGGGTCGGCGCCTGCGGGTCGATGAGGCGGCGGGTCAGCGAGTGGATGCCGTCGGCACCGACCAGGATGTCACCCCTGGCCCGGCCGCCGTCGGCGAAGCGCACCTCGACACCGCCGGCCACGGAGACGTCGACCAGGCGCTTGCCGTGCACGATCGGGATGCCCCGGGCGGACGCGAGATCCTGCAGGACGCGATACAGCGTGGCACGGCTCAGCGTGCGCGCCACGCCCTCGATCGCCCGGTGCTGCAAGTGCCGCCCCTCGGCGCTGAACAACTCGACCGCCGCGGCCGGGTAGGAGGCGTCCACGACGGACCGGGCGGCGTCGATCGTCTCGAGGCCCGCCATGCCGTTCGCCATCACGGTCAGGAACGCACCGGCGTCGTCGCCGCCGGACCCGTGCGCCTCGTAGACGACCGACGAGATGCCGGCCTGGTGCAGGGCGAGCGCGGTGGCGGTGCCGGCGACTCCGCCGCCGGCGATGAGAACCTTCATAGGGCCAACCCCGTCCTGGTCCCCGGCAGCGGCGAAACGGCGAGCGACGCCCGGCAGCGGGAGCGGGCCTGATCCCGGCCACCCCGTGATCGGCCGGATCGGGCCCGCGTTGTCCTTCGTCGTCGTGCATTTGCTAATACGAAACTATATTTAGCGACAGGCACCGGTCAAGGCACACACCGTCCCGCGCGCGGCCCGTCCGGCGGGAAATCCGGCATTGGATCGCCCGCCGGTTAGACAGCACCGGTCGTCGTCGTTTAGATTCATGGTGCGTGCCGTTGCGAGTTCTTCCCCCGTGGAATTCGCAGCGGCACTGCTTTTTGGGCGGCGACCGGTCAGAAGCCGATGTGGAACGTCGCGTCCTGCTTGTCGGCGCCCGACGAGCCGCTGGTGATCGGGTCGATCCGCAGCACATAGCCGGCGTGCCGGACGTAGCGGTCCGGGAAGTTGTGCGAGCGCAACGACGTCCAGCCGGCGTCCGCCCAGCCCGCGGCCCGGTGGAAGGTGGCGTCCGCCGCGAAGACACCGGTGCCGTCGTTGGCGTTGAGGACCAGCGCGTAGTTCGCGTGCCGCAGGTAGCGGTCCGGATAGTTGACCGACCGGAACGAGATCCCCGCCGGGTCCGCGAGTCCCGGCACCACCGTCCACAGCTGATCCTGGTACGGGTCGAACGGGTACGCGTCGATGCGGCCGACGTTGTTCGCATGCCGGACGTAGCGGTCCGGGTAGTTGTAGGACTTGATCCGGTTCCAGGCGGGCGTGCCCCAGGCGCTGGTGAGGCCGGACAGTTCGGTGGCGGTGATCGGCGTGATGCCGAGGTGCTTGGAGTTCAGCGGCTGGGTGTACGCCCGGTCGTTCAGCAGGCTCCACGAGCCGCCCGCGAGGTCGCCGGTCTGCCAGCAGAAGAACCGGCCGTTCGGGCTCCAGGTGTCGCCCCACATGTACCAGACGTTGGCGCTGTTCGACTTCACGATCTGCGGGGCCTCGACGCCCCGGCCGGGACCGATCGCGGCGGTGTAGATGCTGAAGCTGCCCGGGTTCAGGGAGGTGGAGCGGGCGCCCAGCAGGGTGCTGTTGGTGTTGTTCTTGAAGTACATGTAGTTGACGCCGCCGGCCGTGACGAAGTTGCCGTCGATGGCGTCGTAGCCCGGGTCGAAGAAGACCTGCGGCGCCGACGCGGTCACGAAGTCGCCGGTGTAGTTGACCATCAGGACGTTGTGGCCGTTGACCACCGCCGAGTAGACCACGGCGTACTGCCCGCGTGCGGCGTCCCAGTACGCCTCGGGCGCCCACGCGTGTGTCGCCAGCGAGTGCACCTTGAGCAGCCGGTAGTTGCGGAAGCTGCGCAGGTCCGCCGAGTCCCAGACGTGCAGGTACTGGCTCTGGTAGGACCAGTTGGTGCCGTTGAGGTCGGTGGCCAGCACGGTGAACGTGCCGTCCTGCTTGCGCAGGATGAACGGGTCGCGCAGGCCGCCGCTGCCCGCCGTCGGGGTCGCCACCGGCCGGTTCTGGTTGAGCGGGGTCCAGGCCAGCCCGTCGGGACTGACGGCCAGGTGCAGGTTGTAGCTCGCCGCCGTCATCGACGGCGATTCGGTGAAATAGGCCATGGCGTAGCCGGAATAGGTGGCGGCGCCGGCGGCGCCGGGCCGGATCAGGGCGCCCGCGGCGCTCGCGGTGAGGGCCGCTCCGCCCATCGCCGACAGCAGGGTACGACGTTTCACTGGAACCTCGCATTCGTCGGCCTGAATGTGAACGGTAACAATTCGGGCCGTGGCAACTGGCGAACGATCTCATTGAGGTTGCTGAATAATTGCGTCCACGTTGCCGCGTTGTCAAGGATCCGCCCCGCGCACGCCTCACAGCTTCCTGACAACTGTCCATGATCCTGGCTCGGCGTCCGGGGAACCCGGGTGCGAAGCCATGATCAACAGGGAGACACAGTGATGGTCAGGTCCGCACGGCTGCTTCCGGTGGTGCTCGTCGCGGTGCTCGGCGCGGCGGCGTGCTCGTCCGGGCCGGACGAGCAGACGCCCCGGGTGGCCAGCCTGATCCCGCCCTCGGCCACGGCCTCCGCGGCCGCGTCCGGGTCAGCGGTGGTGCGACAGGAACGCCCCCGGCGACGCCTGGACGAGTCCGAGGCCGACTTCCAGGCGCTGCTCAAGCCGTTCCAGAAGTGCATGAAGGCGCAGGGCCTGCCCGGCGGCGAGAAGGACCAGGGCTGGGTCGGCGGCGACGACGTGCCCGCCAAGCAGAAGGCGGCGCAGGAGGCCTGCACGAGGTTCTGGCCGCTGCCGCCGTGGGAACAGGATCCGGCGAACCCGGAGGCCGACGACTTCGCCCGGGACGTGGTGAAGTGCCTGAAGGGCAAGGGCGTCAGGTACGTCGAGACGACCGAGGACGGCATCGGCATCGCCGCCGGCGGCTCGCGGAACGACGCCCGTTCCATCTCGATGACCGGCGAGCTGCTGGACGACTGCCAGCGCGAGGTCGCCGCCCGCGGGTAGGACCGGGGCCATGGTGACCGCGCATCGTCAGGAACCTGTGAGGTTCCGGCCACGATTCGGGCGGCGAGATTCGCTGCGCGGTCACCCTATAGTCGGCGGCGTGTGCGCATATGTGCTGGTCGCCGAGGACGACGAACGCCAGGCCGAGGTGCTGCGACGGTATCTGGAGGCCGACGGCCACCAGGCCACCGTGGTGCACGACGGCCGCTCCGCCCTCGACCAGGTCCGGCGCCGGCAACCCGAGCTGGTCGTCCTGGACGTGATGATGCCGCGGCTCGACGGCCTCGACGTGTGCCGCATCCTGCGGACCGAGTCCGACGTGCTGGTGCTGATGCTCACCGCCCGCTCCGCCGAGGACGACCTGCTGCTCGGGCTGGAACTCGGCGCCGACGACTACCTGACCAAGCCCTACAGCCCCCGGGAGCTGATGGCCCGGGTGCGGACCCTGCTGCGCCGCGCCCAGCGCAGCCCGGGTCCCACGGCGGTCCGCCGGGTGGGCCGGCTCGGTGTCGATCCGGGCCGCCACGAGGTGACGGCCGGCGGCGAGCGGATCGACTGCACCCCCGGCGAGTTCGCGATCCTCGCCGCCATGGCCGAGCTGCCAGACCGGGTCTTCACCCGCGGTCAGCTCCTGGAGCACACCAGCGGCCTCGACCGCGAGTCCACCGAGCGCACCATCGACGTCCACGTGATGAACCTGCGCCGCAAGATCGAGGCCGATCCGCGGCGGCCGGTGCAGCTGCTGACCGTGTACGGGATCGGCTACAAGCTGACCGCCGGGACGAGCTGATGCGCGCCCAGCGCGTGCCGCCGCACCGCAGTCTCGTGGTGCGGTTGCTGGCCACCTCGATCCTGGTGGCGGTCTGCGCCACCATGACCACCGCCTGGCTCGTGGTGCAGTCGACCACCCGGGCGGTCCGCCAGGAGCAGGGCCGGTCGTTGTCGGACGACACCAGCGTCTACGACGCGCTGCTCGGCTACGGCGCCACCCACACCGACTGGTCCGGGGTGGGCCCGATCGTCGACGAACGGGCCCGCGAGGTCGGCCGGCGGATCACGCTCACCACCGAGGACCGGCAGGTCATCGCCGATTCGGCCGACGGGCCGTCGCTGCGGGCGGCCCGTCCCTCGGCGATCGTCGACCCGTTGCGGACCGACCCGGGACTGACCGGGGGCGCCGAGCGCATCGACCCGCGCGCCGTGGGGCCGTACCGGCTGACCGGCCGGGAGCGGCGGAGCCTGCGGGCCGACGCGGACCAGCAGGTCTCCTGCCTCAAGGACCAGGGCCTGGGTGCCGAGATCGTCGAGGCGCCGAGCGGGCGGCCGTCCGTCCGGATACCCGGCAGCGCTCCCCGGACCTTGTCCTCCCTCTGCGAGCCGTGGCGGCTCGAGGAGCAGCTGACGAAGACCGAGGAGGTGGCCCTGGCGAAGCTCACGAAGCTGACGCTGGCCTGCCTGGGCGCCGATCCCTTCCAGGTCAAGCTGGGGATCGCCCCGGACTTCACCACCACGTTCGGCGAGGCCGACCCGAAGCGGGCCAGCGCGGCCCGCAGCAAACAGGCCGGCGACTGCCTGCTGAAGTCGCGGCGGAGCCAGCTCAAGCCGTACGTCGCCCCGCCCGCGCTGCTGTTCGTGACCGACCCCGCGGACGGCGCCGCCCAGCCGACGTTCAACCTCTC
Organism: Actinoplanes sp. ATCC 53533; assembly: GCF_003947245.1. Classification (NCBI taxonomy): domain Bacteria; kingdom Bacillati; phylum Actinomycetota; class Actinomycetes; order Micromonosporales; family Micromonosporaceae; genus Actinoplanes; species Actinoplanes sp. ATCC 53533. Next base: position 38,269 of record NZ_QHHV01000016.1, read on the forward strand.
CCGGGCCAACATCACCCGCATCGCCACGGTCACCGGCGCCGTCCTGCTGCTGGCGATCCTGGTCACGGTCCTGGTGGGGACCCGGCTGGTCCGGCCGCTGCGGACCCTCGCCGAGGCGGCCCGCAAGCCCGTCGAGGACCAGGCCCGGGTGCCGGTCACCACCAACGACGAGATCGGCTACCTGGCCACCGCGCTCAACGACCTGGCGGCCCGCCGGGAACGCACGGAGCAGCAGCGCAAGGCGATGGTCAGCGACGTGGCGCACGAGCTGCGCACTCCCCTGACCAACATGCGCAGCTGGCTGGAGGCCGCCCAGGACGGGCTCGCCACCGCCGACCCGCAGCTGCTCAGCCTGCTGCTCGAGGAGGCCGTCCTGCTCCAGCACATCATCGACGACCTGCGGGACCTGGCCGCCGCCGACGCCGACACCCTGCGGGTGCACCCCGAGCCGGTGTACGTCAACGACGCGCTGGAGCAGGTCGCCGAGGCCCACCGCGGCGCCGCCGAGACCGCGGCCGTGCGGCTGGTCACCGAGACCGAGGCCGACCCGCAGGTCGTCGTCGATCCGGTACGGCTGCGCCAGCTCGTCGGCAACCTGGTCTCCAACGCCGTCCGGCACACCCCGTCCGGCGGCACCGTCACCGTCCGCTCCCGGGTGGCGGACGGTGAGCTCACCGTCCAGGTCGCCGACACCGGCATCGGCATCGCCGCCGCGGACCTGCCGAGGATCTTCGACCGGTTCTGGCGCGCGGACGGCTCCCGCACCCGCAGCACGGGTGGCAGCGGGCTCGGGCTCGCCATCGCCCGCAAGCTCACCGAGGCGCACGGCGGCACCATCTCGGTCACCAGCGCCCCCGGCGCCGGGTCGACTTTCACGGTGCGGATGCCGGTCGCGCTGACACTCGTGCCGTAACCCACCGGTCGTGAGCGATGATGTCCACATGACGGTGTGCGGGCTGATGTTCTGCTCGCATTTGTCCTCTCGACGTGACGGCACTCACGTGCCAGAGTGAGCGCCCATGGAGATCGTGAACAATTCCCATGTTTCTCGATCGGACCGCGTGCCGGCCGGACCGTGCACGCCGGGCCGTCGATGACCCCGGCGGAACCCACCGGCGGCACCCGCGCCCGGTGGATCGGCGCCGGCTACGCGGCGCAGGGCCTCGGCTACGCGGCGGTGGTCACCGCGCTGCCGATGTTCAAGGAACGCCAGGGCTTCGACGACGCCCTCGTCTCGGTGATCCTGCTGCTGGTGGTCGTGGCGGCGGCGGGCGGATCGCTGCTCGCCGACGCGGTCGCCGCCCGGTGGGGCAGCCGCTTCGCGCTGGCCGGCGGGCTGCTCGCGGTCGGCGCCGCGCTCGGCCTGACCACGTTCCGCACCCCCACCGCCGTGTTCGTCGCGATCCTCATCATCTACGGCGTGGGCCTCGGCACGGTCGACGCCTCGCTCAGCATGCAGGGGGTGCTCGTCCAGGCCCGGCTGGGCCGCAGCGTCATGAACCGGCTCTTCGCGGCCTACACCGCCGCGGCCATGGCCGCCGCCCTGCTGATGTCCGCGTTCGTCGCGGGCGGGGCCGGCGCCAGCGTCTCCGTCGGCATCGCGGGCGCGTTCGCCGTCGCGGTCGCGCTGGCCGGCTGGCGGGGCTACGAGCCGGCGCGCACCGTGCTGCCCGACCTCACCGGGCACCGCCATCCGCGCGGCAACTCCCGCCGCGTCGTGCTGATCTGCGGTGCGCTCATCTTCACCGCGTTCCTCGCCGACTCCGCCGTCAGCACCTGGAGCACCATCTACCTGCACGACTCGCTGCTGGCCGCCGACTCGATCGCGCCGCTGGGCTATGCGGCGTACCAGTTCACGGTGCTCGTCTCCCGGCTGACCGGCGACCACGTCGTGCCCCGTACCGGGGTGGCCGCGGCCGCGACCGCCGCCCTGCTGGTCTGCGCGGTCGGCTGCGGACTGGTCGTGGCGGTCCCCTCGGTCGCGGCGGCCATCGCCGGCTTCGCCCTCACCGGCCTCGGGGTGGGCGTGCTGGTGCCGCTCGCGTTCAGCGCCGCCGGGCATGCCGTGCCCGGCAACAGCGACGAGGTGATCGCCCGGGTCAACCTGTTCAACTACGGCGGGGCGCTGATCGGCGCGGTGCTGCTCGGGCTGCTCTCCGAACCGGTCGGGCTGCGGGTGGCGTTCCTCGTCCCGGTGCTGGGCCTGCTGCTCACCCTGCCGGTCGTGCGACACCTGCGGCGGCTCGCCGACGCGTCAGCGGCGCAGCGGCAGCCGGCCGGCAGCGAAGCCTGACGGCGTCACCAGCCGTCGGGGCGGACCGCCGCGGCGGGGCCGGCCGTCGTGGGGGCGGTGCCGCGGATCTCCTGCTGCAGCAGCTCCATCCGCTGGTCGAGGCGCATCGCGTCCTCCGCGGCGGCGGTCAGCTCGTCGTGCAGCCGGGCCGGGATGTCGTCGTCGTACTTATAGGAGAGCTTGTGCTCCAGGCTCGCCCAGAAGTCCATCGCCACGGTGCGGAGCTGCACCTCCACCGGCACCGCCGCGACCCGGTCGGAGAGGAACACCGGGATCTCCACGATCAGGTGCAGGCTCCGGTAGCCGTTCGGCTTCGGCGCCGCCACGTAGTCCTTGACCTGCAACAATCGCACGTCGGGCTGCCGGGTGAGCATGTCCGCGACGGTGTAGACGTCGGAGATGAACCCGCAGACGACCCGGATGCCGGCGATGTCGCGGATCCGGCTCCGCAGGTCGTCGAAGACGAGCGGGCAGCCGATCCGCCGCGCCTTGGCGGTGATGCTGGCGGGCGTCTTCAGCCTCGGGCTGACGTGCTCGATCGGGCTGCCCGTGCCGCGGTGCGACAGCTCCTCGCGCAGGATGGTGAGCTTGGTGCTGATCTCGTCGAGCCCGAACTTGTAGACCATCAGGAATTCGGCCAGCCCGTCGGTCAGCTCGCGGAGCGCCTCGGGCTCGCCGCGAGCGCCGGGAGCCGCCGGGCCGCCGTCGGATGCCGTCCGGCCGGGGTGCGCGATGGTCACGATGGCGATCTCCGAGCGGTAGGGACGGACTGTCGGTCAGGTGCGGCCGCCATCCATTCTGCGCCGCGAGGTCCAGGCAGGCGTCCTCCAGGCGCAGTGATCCCGCTACTGCGACCGTGGTACACCGTTCGCCGCCGTCGGGACCTTCGGCCCTCGTCGCGCGGGCCGGTCTCCTGGAGGATCACGGTCATGAACGCCATTTCGATCACCGCACTGCTCGGCGAGCATCTCGCGGTGGCCCGTACGGCATCCAGCGGGCGCAGCGCGCACACCGTCTACGGCGGCAGCGAGCACAGCCTGCGCCAGACCCTCATCGTGCTGGCCGCCGGCCGGCGCCTCGACGAGCACGAGAATCCCGGCCAGGCCACCCTGCAGGTCCTGCACGGCCGGGTGCGCCTGGAAGCCGGGTCCACGTCGTGCGAGGCCACCGCCGGGGACATCCTGATCATTCCCGACTCACGGCATGCCCTCGAAGCGCTGGAGGACGCCGGAGTCCTGCTCACGGTGGCTAAGGGATGAAGTAGTCGCTCTTCTTGGGCTGCGGGTCCGCGCCGCGCCGGTCCCGCTGCGCCGGCACGGCGGCCAGCCGGGGGATGAACTTGGCGCAGTGGATGTACGCCTCGACCACCGCGGCGACGACCCACTGCTCGGGCTTGCGGCCCGGCACCACCTCGGTCGGCAGGGCGGGGAACTCCTCCCGCAGGTCATCGTCGTCGGTCAGCACCGCGCCGCCGTTGACGTGCAGGCCGATCCCGTCCCGGACGAAGTCCACGAAGAGCAACCCGACGTGCGGATTCTCGACGATGTTGCCCCGGCTGGCCAGCACGCCGTTGCCCCGGTATTCCGGCCAGGCCAGCCGGCGCTCGTCCAGCACCGTCACGAAGCCCGGCGCCCCGGCCCGCAGCGTGCTGTCGCAGGCACCCGCGCCGTCGCTGGTGGCCAGGAACATCATCTCCTGCCGGGCGATGAACCGGCACATCGGCTCGTTGAGGTGATCGAGGACCTGGCGTTCGTGGAACCGCTCGGCCTGCTCCCGCGTGCCGAGCCTTTCCTGTAGCAGCCGCTCTCCGGCGATGGCACACGACTGCATCGCGTCCAAGCTCGCGCCGTCCATGGGAGCCTCCTCAGGCCCTCGTCTCGCACCGGTGACAACTCCCGTCGCGTCCGTGCCACGAGCCGCCGCACCACCGCGACGATATCGCACAGTGTGTGCGTCGTGTCTCTCCGTATTCACGCACCCTGATCGAATCACGCTCACGCATGCCGGGCAGGAACCCTGATGAGTCATTTGTCCGCTGTTCTCAAGGAAAGCTGGCATCTTGTCGAAGATCGGCAGGATCGGGTCGCCGCGTACTTCTACGCCCGGCTGTTCCTGGCCAATCCCCAGCTGCGCGACCTGTTCCCGGTCCAGATGGACGTCCAGCGCGGCCGGCTGCTCGGCGCGATCGTCGCCACCATCCAGAACCTCGACGATCCGGCCCGCTTCGACGGCTACCTGCGCGCCCTGGGCCGCGACCATCGCAAATACCACGTCACGCCGGAGCACTACGCCCACGTGAAGACGGCCCTGCTGGACGCGTTGCGGGCGCACGCCGGCGACCGCTGGACCAGCGTCTACGAGCAGGCCTGGGGCGACGTGTACGACCTGACGGCGCGGACGATGATCGCCGGCGCCGAGGAGGACGACGGGCCGCCGTACTGGCACGCCGAGGTGCTCGACCACGAACGGCGGCGCGCGGACGTCGCCGTCTTCACCTGCCGGCCGCTGCGACCGCTGCGGTACCGGGCGGGCCAGTACGTCAGCATCGAGTGCCCGCACCAGCCACGGCTCTGGCGGCCCTACTCGGTGGCCAACGCGCCGCGCCCGGACGACACCCTGGAGTTCCACGTGCGCTCCACCGGCGGCGGCTGGGTCTCCAGCGCCCTGGTGCGCCGGCTCAAGGTCGGCGAGGTCATCCGGCTCGCCGCGCCGATGGGCTCGATGATCCTGGACCCGGCGTCCCGGCGCGACATCGTCTTCGTCTCGGGCGGCACCGGCCTGGCGCCGGTCAAGGCCATGCTCGACGAACTGACCCGGTACAACCGCACCCGCTGGATCCACCTGTTCCGCGGCGAGCGCGGCCACGACGACTTCTACGACAGCGAGGAACTCGACCTGCTGGCCGAGGCGCACCCCTGGCTCACCGTCGTCCGCTCGGTCAGCGCCGAACCCGACTACCCCGGCGAGCGCGGCGCCGTCACCGACGTGATGTCGCGGTACGGGCCCTGGCGCGACCACGACTTCTACGTCGCGGGCCCGAGGGCCATGGTCAACGCGACCCTGACCAGGCTGACCGAGATGCGGGTGCCGGGCACCCGCATCCGCTACGACGCCCTCACCAGCGACTGAGCGTCCCCCGTCAGTCCGGCACCGGCCAGGTGACGACCATCCGGGCACCGCCGGCGACGTCCTCGTAGTGGGCCTCGCCGCCGTGCGCCTGCGCGAGCTGACCGACGATCCAGAGGCCGAGCCCGACGCTGCCGGGGTTGTCGCTGCCGAAGCGGGTGAACAGGCGCGGCTGCGCCGCGGCGGGGACGCCGGCACCGTGGTCGCGCACCTCCAGCCGGCCGGTGCTCCCGTCGCTGGTCACCCGCACCACCACGGGCGGCTTGCCGTGGCGCAGGCTGTTGCCCACGAGGTTGACCACGATCTGCTCGAACCGCTCCCGGTCCAGGGCCATGACCAGGCCGGGGTCGACGTCGATGACGACGTCGACCCCGCGTCCCAGGTCGGCGACGGCGGCGGACACCACGTCGGAGACCGGCCACGGCCGGGGGTGCAGCGTCAGCCGGCCCTGGGAGTCGATCCGGTCGAGATCCAGCAGGCCGGCCGTCAGGTTGCTGATCCGGGGCGACCTGCCGCAGGGCCCGGTCGATGAGCTCCTCGCCTTCCTGGCCGGCGTCCACCCGCAGTTCCTCCAGCACGATCTGCACGGTGCTCAGCGGCGAGCGCACGTCGTGCGCGAGCGCCGCCACCAGCGCCGCCCGCCATTTCTCGATCTGGGCCAGCCGCGCGCGGTCCTCGCGTACGTGCCGGGCCTGCGCCTCGATGAGCAGGGCGATGCCGAGCGCGACCGGCAGCAGCACCACGGCCGAGCCGAGAATCATCGGCGGCTGCCCGGTGATGATCAACGGCACGAGGTACGCGAGCAGCGCCGGCGGGACGAACGCCAGCAGCAGCCGCCGCGAGAAGTGCAGGGCCGCCCAGGCGAAGATCAGCACCAGGAACGGGCCGGTGCCCGCGGCCACGCCGCCGAACGCCCACGTGGAGAAGCCGAGGACCAGGAAGGCGGGCAGCACCAGGAGCGCCGGCGCCCGCCGGTGCCAGCGCTGCCACGGAAGCACGCTGATGACCGCCGCCGACACCAGGTCGGCCGCCGCGATGATCAGCAGGTCGCCGGCCCGCCGGGTGTCGTTGGCGATGCCGATGATGCCGAGCAGCCCGGAAAGGGCGAACAACACCGCGACCTGACGAGCCGCGGCGCGTGGCCCGATGCCCAGCAGCCGAGAGCCCTCACGTGTCCTGATACCGGACATTTTAGGCGGGAAGCACCCGCCGGCACCCCGAATCCACCAGGACCGTGGCGCACGGCCCGCGTACGGTGGTGACTCCCCCGGGATCCCGGCGCCTGCCGCGGCCCGTACCGTGCTCGACGACCGGAAGGTCGGCCCATGGCCGCTCGTTCACAGACCATGACCGCATGCCGGCGCTGACCGGCGCGCCGCAGGCGGCGCGGCAGACCTTGACGCTGACTCCCGACCCCCGGCGGGTCATCGTCAAACTGTTCGTGCCCGGCGAGGACGCCGCCGTGGTGCGGACCCGCGCCCACGCCCTCATCGACCGGATCGCCGACCTGCCCGCCGACCAGGTGGAGAGCCTGCTCGCGCGGACCATGGCGGGGTTCGCCCCCCGCCATCACGACCTGGCGGGCACCTTCCTGCACCACTTCGACCTGGTGCGGCACCGGGCCGACCGGGCCGGCGACCTCTCGCCGGCCCAGCGCCTGCTGGTCGGCGCCTACTTCACCCACGAGTACGCCGTCGAGGCCGCCGCCCTGTGCAACCCCTCCGTCGTCGCGCACCCCGATCAGTCCGCGCTGGCGGCCGGGCAGTTGCGGGTGGCCGTCAGCCTCCGCCAGATCGGCGAGGGGCACCTGTCGTCCATCGGATTCGCCACGGCCGTGGTCGGCCCGGCCGGCCGGCTGGCGGTGACCGACCGCGCCGGTCCGCTGCACACCGGCCGGCGCGCCGCCGCGAGCCACCGGCGTGACCTGCTCGCGGCCGGCCTGACCGACGACGGCTGGGACAACGAGGTGTCCGCCACCGTGCTCGGCTCGCTGCCCGCGCTGTTCGACGACGCGACCTTCGAGCAGGTCCTCGCCGACCTCCCGGCCGACCTGCAGAGCAGGGAGAACACCCAGCGCACCCTCGAGCACCTGCGCCGCACCCACGCCGCCGGCTACGCGATCACCTTCCCGGCGGAGACCCCGCTGCATCAGCGGGTGCTCTGGCCGGCCAGCCCGGCGGAGAGCAACGGGATGGAGGACGCCCGCTTCGTGCGGTACGCCGACGACGACGGCACCGTCGACTACCGGGCCACCTACACGGCCTACGACGGGCGCCACATCGCCGCGCGGACGCTCACCAGCCCCGATCTCCGGCACTTCCAGATCGCACCCATGCGCGGTCCGGGCGTCCGGAACAAGGGCATCGCCCTGTTCCCCCGGGCCGTCGAGGGCCGCCGCCTCGCGCTGTGCCGCACCGACGGCGAGACCACCGGGCTGACCGTGCTCGACGAGAACGCCCGATGGCAACCGCCGGTGCCGCTGCGCGGGCCCCGGTACGGCTGGGACCTGATCCAGACCGGCAACTGCGGCTCGCCGATCGAGACCGACGCCGGCTGGCTGGTCCTGACCCACGGCGTCGGCCCGATGCGCCGGTACGTCATCAGCGCCCTGCTGCTCGACCTGCGCCACCCGGAGCGGGTCATCGGCGAGCTGCCCGGTGCCCTCGTCGAGCCCGACCACACCGAGCGCGACGGCTACGTGCCCAACGTCGTCTACTCGTGCGGCGCCCTGATCCACGCCGGACTGCTCTGGTTGCCCTACGGCTCCAGCGACGCCCGGGTCAGCTTCGCCACCGTCGACGTCGACGCGCTGCTCGCCGCCATGCGCCCGCCAGGCGCCCGCCCCTGAGCCGGCGCACCCCGCCGGCGTGATCGGCGGCCGGGCCGAGGGCGGTGCTGTCAGTCGGTGGGGAAGAGTTTGACGAAGCGGGCCGAGGAGGAGCAGATATCCTCGTAGCCAAGGAGTTTGTAGAACTCGTGGGTTCTCGTGCGGTGGCGGCGGCTGGTGACTTCCATCTTCGCGCAGCCGGCCGCCCGGGCCTGGTCCTCGGCCGCGGCGACCAGGGACTGGCCTACGCCCCGGCTGCGGTAACGCTCGTCGACCACCAGGGCGACCAGGCGACCCGCCTTTCCGGTCAGCTGCAGCAGGGGCATGACGTGCAGCGCCGCGACGCCGACCAGCTCGCCGTCGTCGTCGGCGCCGATGAGCCAGCTCGCCGGGTCGTCCAGCCAGAGGTCGAGCCGTTCCCGCGCCGCTGTCTCGGTGGTCGGATAGCCCAGCTGGCCCAGGAGGTCGGCCAGCACTGGCACGTCCTGGTGCTGAACCGGTCGAAGCTGTATGTCCATGTCGGCATTTTGCCGCACGACGGTCACCGAGACAGCTTTTCGCCCGATCGACCCGCGGCTCCGGCGGCTCCGGCGGCTCCGGCGGCTCCGCGGCGGAAGTCGAGACGGAGGCGGTCGCGGTGGCGCCGGCTCCAGCGGTCGAGGCGGGCCAGATAGTCGGCGAGTTCGGCGCCGAGTGGGGTGAGGGTGTATTCGCCGCCCTGGTCCGCCGGCTCCTGGGTGATCAGAGCGTGGCGCTGGAGGCGTCGCAGGGCCCCGCTCAGCGACTGGTTGTGCACATGCGGGCCGTCGGCGCCGGCCAGGCGGTCCCGCAGGTCGGTGTAGCGGCCCGGTCCCCGGGCGGCGAGGTCCACGAGCACCGGCCCGGCCCAGCGCGGTTTGAGGATCTCCCCCAGGACAGCGTGAATCTCACGCACAACGTCTGCTCCGTCCCCCCGTGTGGTCGCGACGCTGATATGTCGATCAAACTCAACAGTAGAAATTCCTCGACTGTTCTTCATCCCGTGGGACGGATTTCAGCACCATCAGAAATGATCGACACCGTCGATGCTCGGCGAAACTCCGCCGGTCGGCGCTGCGCTGACAGCGATCGACTGTGCTCGCTGTGTCCAACCAACCGCGCGGTCCGCATATCGAAGCTCTCCGGCGGACCCCCGGAGGCATTTGTCCGGGAATGCGGTCCGCTCCGCTGGCCGGTTGGTTGGCATTTGCCCGCGTTCATCAGCAGGTCGGCTACCGCGATCGCGGTAGCCGAAGTGCGCTTGCGCGTTCCTTCCGCAGGGGTGTAAGCCTGTTCGGGTGATCGCGCCGGACCTCAGGCGCCGCCGAGCCGGGGCACGCGGCGAGTTTCCCGGAAGGCACCCGTCGACATCACGGGGGTGATGTGTTGACCAGGTTTTCCATCGTCGCTCGCAGCGATTTGTCGGCAGCGCCGGTCGCGCCGGCACCCGTTCACTCCGCGGAGGTGGGGTGTGCCTGACCGGCTCCGCGAATTGATATTCCGCGACGAAGTGCTGTACATCATGGAAGCGCACAATGCCCTGAGTGCGAAGATCGCCGTCGAGTCGGGGTTCGAGGCGCTCTGGGCCTCGGGTCTGACCATCTCGGCGACGATGGGACTCCGCGACCGCAACGAAGCGTCCTGGACGCAGGTTCTCGACATCGTGGAGATGATCACCGATTTCGTCCCCGAGCCGGTCCTCTTCGACGGCGACACGGGCTTCGGGGACGCCAACAACGTCAGTCGCCTGGTCAAGAAGTTGTGCCAGCGAAACGTCCAGGGAGTCTGCATCGAGGACAAGCTCTTCCCGAAGCAGAACTCATTCCTGGGAACCGCCCAGCCGCTCCTTCCCGTCGAGGATTTCTGCGAGAAGATCAAGCGCGGCAAGGATGCGCAGCTGGACGACGACTTCGTTCTGGTCGCGCGGGTCGAGGCGCTGATAGCCGGGCACGGCCTGAACGAGGCCCTCGATCGCGCGTACCGGTATCAGGAGTCCGGGGCCGACGCGATATTGATCCACTCCAAGAAGTCCGACGGCGAGGAGATCCTGCAGTTCCTCGACCGCTGGCAGCACCCGTGTCCGGTGATCATCGTGCCCACGAAGTACCACGCCACCCCGACCAGCTTGTTCATCGAGCGCGACATCGCAGCCATCATCTGGGCGAACCACAGTCTCCGGGCCTCGATCTCGGCGATGCGCACCATCACCGACCAGATCTGCCGGGGCAGGTCCGTGGCGGGGATCGAGACCCGCATCGCCAGCCTCGAGCAACTGTTCCGGCTGACGAACGAGCTGTCGGCGTGACTGCCGGTCGCGGCGAAAGGACGAGGAGAGGACATGACCGACGCCACGACACTCCTGCGCCATCTCGTGGATCGGGGGGCGAATTTCTTCACCGGCGTCCCGTGCAGTCACCTGGACCCGCTCCTGTCGGAGGTCCACGGTAGGCCCGACGTCCGCTACGTCCCCGCGTCCAGCGAGGGGGAATCCGTCGCGCTCTGCGCGGGCACCTGGCTGACCGGCGGGCTCGGCGTGGTGATGTGCCAGAACTCGGGACTGGGCAACATGGTCAACCCGCTCACCTCGCTGTCGGCGAGCAGTCGGATCCCCTGCCTGTTGATCGTGTCCTGGCGGGGCGAGCCCGGCCGGCCGGACGAGCCACAGCACGAGCTCATGGGCCGGATGACGCCGGGCCTGCTCGATCTCATGGAGATCGACTGGAGGCACCTGCCGTCCTCGGACTCGGACCTTCCCGGGGTCCTGGACGAGGTGTTCGCCCATCTCGCGAGCACCCGCCGGCCGTACGCGATATTGGTTCGGGCGGGCGACCTGACCGGGCAGGACGGCGGGCCGCGGCCGGATCCCGCTGGGGCACCCGCGGAGTTGCCGTCCCGGCATGAGGCCCTGACCCGGATAGCCGAGGCCCTGAGCCCCGAAGCCGTCGTCGTCGCCACGACGGGCAAATGCGGGCGCGAGCTCTCCTCGATCCGGGATCGGGAACGCAACTTCTACTGTGTGGGCGCCATGGGCTATGCCAACGCCATCGCGCACGGTGTGGCGCTCGGTACGAGTGAACCCGTCTACGTCCTCGACGGGGACGGCGCCCTCCTGATGCATCTCGGCAACCTGTCGACCATCGGAGCGACCGCGCCGCCCGCCCTGACCCATATCGTCCTCGACAACGGGAGCTACGACTCGACCGGCGGCCAGGCCACCGCGGCGGGCACGGTGGACTTCACCGCCCTGGCGCGGGCCTGTGGATATTCCGACGCGGTGCGCTGCGAGGATCTCGACGGGTTGACGCGACACCTCGGCAGCCGAGCCTTCGCCGGGCCGACCCTGCTGCATCTACGGATCAGGCCGGGCTCGGTGGAGAAGCTGGGACGGCCGGACCGCCGCCCACCGGAGATCGCCGAGAGGCTCAAGTATTCGATGTCGACGCGTCGGGCAGCCGGTGCGCCGGCGACCGCACCGGCACCTGAAGGGGTGACTGATCCATGCATGTCGCAGCTCTGATGGCAGGTATCGGAACTCGGCTCTCACCGCTCACCGAGAGCTGTCACAAGTCGATGCTGAGCCTCGGCGGGCGCCGTATCGTCGACTATCAGCTGGACATCCTCCGGCAGGCGGGCGCGTCGTCGCTCACCGTCGTGACCGGCCACGGCGGACCTCAGCTCAAGGACCACCTGGCCGCGGCCGGGCACGAGCTCGAATACACCGTCGTGGACAACACCCACTACGCCGACCGCAACCTCGACTGGAGCGCGTTCCTGGCGCTGTCCCAGGCCCCGGGCGGCACGATCTACATGGAAGGCGATCTGCTGGTCCCCGCCATCGCTTTCAGGAAGCTCTGGGAGAGCCAGGCGGACCTCACCATCGTGGTCGACTCGTCCGTGCCCAGTGCGCGACCCGACACGCTGGTCCTCTCCGATGGATCCCAGCCGCGCCAACTGCTGTTCTTCGAGCACGAGGTGGCTCACTACGACGGCCCCATGCAGGTGCTGGGAGAGCTCGTCTGCCTGGTCAAGGTCAGTGCTCCGGCCCGGGAGTACGTGGTTCGCGCCCTCGGTGAGCAGCCCTTCATCGGCCCGATGCAGCTGTACCGGATCTTCGACGAGGCCCTGTCACACCTGAGCGCCGCGGTGATCGACATCAAGGGGCTGCCGTGGGTGGAGATCGACAATCCGGAGGACCTGCGGCGCGCGGGCGACATCGTGGACTCGGTCATGGAGTCCGGACTGAGGAACGGATCCAGTCGGCCCGCCGGCTGAGGATGGAGGAGCGAGATGCCGAACCGCACGTTGACGTCGATGTCGGAGTACGCCTCCAAGGCGATTTCGATGAGGGCCAAGTCGTTGCCGGACGTCTGCAACCTGAGCATCGGGGAACCGGAGTTCGGGCCGCCCGAGCACCTGGTCGATCGGGTGCTGACCGACGACCTCACCCGGACGACGCTGCTGGACGCGCTGAACCGATACGAGTATTCCGCCGGATCCGCGGAGCTGCGACAGGCCATCGCCGACTGGTACCGCCGCCGTTACGGCATGGTCGTCGACCCCGACACTGAGATCATCGTGACCCACGGCGGTGTCGAGGCGATCGCGCTCGCGTTGCTCTCCGTCACGAATGACGGTGACCCGGTGGCGATCACCGACCCCTCGTACATGCTGTACGAACGCTCGGTGGCGACGCTGGGACGGAGGCCGGTCAGCTTCCGCCGGCCCGCGGCGGACCGCGAGTTCGAGGCGCTGATCGGCGACGACGCGTCGTTCGCCCGAGACTTCGGTGCCGCGCGGGCCGTCATCGTCAACTCGCCGGAGAATCCGACGGGATACATGCTGACCGCCGAGGAATGGGGCTTGCTGGGCGACATCGCGACGCGGAATGACGCGTGGATCATCCACGACGAGGTGTATGACACGATGGCCTTTGATCGGCCCCATCTGCCCGCCCGGAGCGTCGAGGCGGTGGGCGATCGAGCGATCATGATCAACAGCTGCTCGAAGAAGTTCGGCACCCCGGGTCTGCGGATCGGGTGGATGGTCGCCCGCCGTGACCTCATCGAGGTCGCGAAGAAAGCACACGACTATCTCTACCTCGGTGTCAACATCCTCTTCGAGCGGATCGCGCTCCGCATGCTGCAGGATCCCCAGAACGAGCAGTGGTTCGCCGGGAACAACGCGCGTCTGCGGGAGCGGCGGAACACCGCGATCAGGACGCTGACGCCGGAGCAGGGGTTCTCGTGGAACCGGGCGCCGAAGGGCGGGATGTTCCTCCTTCCCGATGTCGCCGCGCTGCACGATCGGCTGCCCGATCCGCTCCGGGACGCGGGCAGGTCGGTGGGGGCCGCGGTGGCGAGCTACCTGATCGACGAGCGACAGGTGGCCGTGGTGCCGGGAGAGGTCTACGGTCCTTCCGTCGACCGGCACGTCCGCCTGGTCCTCTGTGGCGACGAGAAGACCTTCCGCCTCGCCGTGGAGCGTCTGGCCAGGCCCTTGCCGGCCAGGTAGCCGTCATGGACACGACTCCGGATCGGGCGGGCCCGCCCTCGGACCCGCCCGAGCCGGGCACCGGCCCGGGGCCCGGCGCGGCTCGAAGCCCGGGCCGCGACCTGATCGGTCTCTGGTCGAACACCTTCTTCAGCGTCTCCTCGAGCACGTTCCTGTATCTCTTCTTCGCCATCGAGGTGCACAACCGGACCAGCAGCGTGCTGCTGTCCAACCTGGTCCTGGTGGCACCACTGGCGATCCCCGCCCTCGGGAGCCCGGTGATCCACCGGGTCTGCACCAGCGGCGAGCCCCGGCGTGTCCTCGCCGGGGCGATGTGGCTGGGAGGTCTGGCCTGCGCCGCGGCGGCCGCGCTGCTGCTCGTGGTCGACGGGGTGCTCATCCCGCTGTGCCTGATGATCGGGTTCGTGGACATGGTGCAGCGGGTCGGCCGGCTGGTCGTCATCAACCGGTGCGTCTCGCGGGAGAACATGCGATCCGCCGTCCCGGTGGCGTTCTCGGCGCAGTTCTCGAGCGGATGTGTGGTGGCCTGCCTGATCTATGCCGGGGCCGGCTCGTGGATCTCGCCGCAGTTCGCTCTGTGCATCTCCGGCGCCGGCTTCGTCCTCGCCGCGCTGACCGCGCACCTGATCGCCGAACCGCGCGACGTGGCGGTGCCCCAGGGCGACCACACCGGAGGCTACCGGGCGTTGCTGGCGGCCGAGTTCCGCGCGCTGGCCGCCAACGGCCGGCTGCGACACGCCTTCATCTCCTTCGTCGTCCTGACGACGCTGTTCCAGGGCTACTACAACCTCACCCGGGTCGCCCTGCCGTTGACCACCTTCCACGGCTCCGTCGCCCTCACCGGGGCGGTGCAGTTCCTCTCCAGCTTCGCGGCGCTGGTCGCCGCCATCGCGTTCCTCGCGGCCGGGCGGCGGGTCGTCCTGGGGAACGGGTTCACCTGCTGCCTCGCGGCCGTGTTGATGATCGCGGTCGCGGTCACCGATCTCCCGCTGGCCTTCCTGGGGCTCTACTTCTTGTTCATGTTGTCCTTCGAACTGGTCTTCCTGCGGCAGCAGGCGTCGATCGTCGAAGCGGCGGACGCCTCGACAGTGGCGCTCGTGTCGACGTTGCAGATCGCCCTGATCTATCTCGGCATGACCGTCGTGGTCGTCCTGGGCAGCTACTTCACCTCGGTCGCCGCCGTGCAGTCCGCCGCGGTCGCGTTCTGCCTGTGTGTCGTGGGGTTCTGGGCCCTGTACGCCGCGCCGCGGGAGCGACGGTTCCCCTCCCGCGCCCCCGTCAACCCCGACCGGCAGGTGACCCGATGAGCAGCGCACCCCGCACCTCCCCCGTCGTCTTCGGCGAATACCTGGACTCCGCCAACGCGGTCACCCTCCTCAACGGCGCCGTGGGGGGACTGGCGTTGTGGCTCGCCCTGGAAGGGCAGGCCGGGGCGTGCCTCGCGCTGCTGTTCGCTGCTGTCGTGCTGGACCACCTGGACGGATACCTCGCGCGGCGGTTCCTGGAGCCCGGCACGGCGCGACGAGCATTCGGTGCCCGGGCCGACAGCCTCGCCGACCTGCTCAACTTCGGCGCCGTTCCGACCGTCCTGATCTCGTTGACCGCGTCGGTCCAGCCCGCTGCGGCGCTCGTGGGAGCGACCTTCGTGGTGTTGGGCATCGTCCGGCTCGCCCATTTCGACATCACGCCGGAACCGGACCCGCACCTTTCCACGGGGCTACCCACAACGTACGCCGGATTCCTGGTGGGGTGCCTGTCCCTGCTCACCGTGGCCGGGGTCGTCACCGCGGGGCCCTTCCTCGCCCTCTGCGCCGTGGTGGCCGTCGCGCAGGTCGCCCGGGTGCGGCTGCGCCTGCCCGGCACCGGATGGTGTCTGGGCATCGTCACCGCGGCCGCGGTGCTGACTTCGGTCGTCGCGGTCGTCTTCGGAAACGCCAGAGCCCTGCTGGGCTGAGGACATCGACGGAAGGTCGACATGATCGTTTTCATCGACAGCACCGTGATGGGCCTGCAGGCTCTGCGGACCGCGGAGCAGATGGGACATGACGTGGTCTTCATCCGTCCGAGGTCGCTGTCGTTCGCCTCGGCGGCCGTGTCGACGGAGCGGGACCTGCGTGAGCGAGTCGATTTCGCCGGCCGATACGTGGAGGTGGCGGCCCTGGACACCGGCGAGGTCCGGTCGGTCATCAGCGAACTGGCCCGCGAGGCACCGATAGACGCCATCCTCACCACCTCCGAGGCGGCGCTGCTCGCGGTCGCCGGGGAGGCCGAGCATTTCGGGACCCGCTACCCGCGGTATGACAGCCTGCGGACCGCCATCTACAAGGACAGGATGCGCCGGGTCCTGCGGCAGCGCGGAATCCGATCGACGTCCTACACCACGACCACGGACCTGGCCCGCTATCCGCGCGGCGCCCCGTCCGCCGTGCGGCCGCCGTTCGTGGTGAAGCCGGTCCGCGGGTTCGGGAAACAATACTCCGCGGTCTGCCAGACCTGGGGGGATTTCGACCGATTCGTTGCCACGGTGGACGAGGTCCGGCGCACCGATCCGCTGGAGCTGGGCCGGCTCGTCAGCACGGACTACCTGGTCGAGGAGTACGTGGACGGCAGCCTGCACTCGGCCGAGGTGCTGGTCACGGACGGCCGGGTGAGGATCTTCGCGACGACCAACCGCCATCGGGCCGACTACTACGAGTTGCTGGAGATAGCGGCCGCGATGCCGTCGACGATGGCCGATCGGACCCGTGCGGAGGCGGAGGAGTATGTGCGGGAGGTGTTCGAGGCGCTCGGTCTCGACGTCGGTGTCTACCACGTCGAGCTCATCGTCGGCCGCGACGGCCCGGTCATCGTCGAGATCAATGCCAGGATGATGGGCAGCGTGTCGCCCCAGATGTATCAGCTCCTGACCGGCACCGACCCGTTCGAGCTGATGATCAGGGCGCATCTCGGCGAGCCGGTGCGGGTCGACCCGGCCTTCGGCTCTGCGGGGCTGACCCTGGCCGTCGGCGCCCGGCACGGCGGAGTGGTCTCCCCGCACTTCGATCACCGGGACCTCGACGCCCTGCTGGTCGAGTTCGACATCCCCTTGCACACCTTGAAGGTGCGGGCGGGCCAGACGGCCCGGAAGTACGAGGGGAACCTGAGCATCTTCGGCCATGTGATCATCCCGGCCCGAACCTCGACGGAGGCCTCCCTCCGCGGGCTGGAGTTCCTGGCCCGGGCCGAGGAGCTGCTCGGCCTGGAGATCGCCAAGTACGACCCCCGGAAGGTCGCGGACGTCGGGCCGAGCGTCCTGGCCACCGAAGGATGAGGGAGAGGGCAATCCCATGCGAGAAGCCAGGCCGGACACCGTCGTCGAACGCGACGGGTACGCGCTCGGGAACCGGCTGGACGGCGCCGTACTCACCCGACTCACGGCAGCGCTGGACACCTTGCTGACGAAGGGCGAGCGGATCCTGCGGGTCGCGGCGGACGAGGGCAGGAGCCTCGAGGCGTACTACCGGGCGCGGGGCCCGGAGCTCATTTGTGTCCCGGAAGTCGCCTCGGCCATGTCGGTCTGCCGCGTCGAGTACCTCGTGGGAGAGGATCAGACCTTCCGCGCGCTGGTCGACCGGCACCTGCTGCCAGCCGTCGAGGCGGCGACGAGCGAGCCCTACGTCCTGTTCAAGGACAAGTGCAACCTCAAGTATCCCGGGGGTGGGGCCTTCACGCCCCATCAGGACTTCCCGGCGTACGAAGGTTTCCGCCCGAGGTACCACGTGACGGCGATGGTGGCCCTCGACAACGCGGACGACGAGAACGGCTGTCTGCAGGTCGCCACCAACCATCACCGCGTCGCCTGTGAACACGGCTCCCTCGTCGAACGGGAGGTGGCGGGACGGCCGCTCTTCAGGTCCGTCAAGGACGGCGACGCCGCGGACGGAAGCATCGTTCCCGAGGCGGTGCGGAGATTCGAGTGGCAGCCGCTGGAGGTCACCGCCGGCGACATCGTGCTCTTCGATTCCTTCATCCCGCATCGCTCGTTCGACAACAGGTCCGCCAGGGCCCGGCGCGCGCTGTTCATGACCTTCAACCGCCGCGCGGACGGTGACCACTACGAGGAGTACTACGCGCGCAAGCGGGCGGCGTACGCGGATCCCGCGTTCCACGTGGCGACGCCGACACACCGGGGCAGCGTGCCGCGGTGAGCCGACGCCGGCCGGTGCTGATGCTCACCGCGTACCCCGGCAGTCGATCTTGCCCGGGCCGGCGCCGTCGGCCACCGGGAGGGTCGTGACCAGCGGGGAAGCCGGACACGGCGGAGTTCGACGGGCGCCGCGGGACCTCATCGTCACGGCGAGCATCGATCGACCCCGGTCAGCACGGAGGCGGCGGCACGGCCGGGATGATCCCGCTACGTGGCGGTACGGTGAGCCAGGACACCGGCCGAGCCAGTACGGTTTACGACATGACGACCTACTCGGGCCCGGCAACGCTGATCCTCGTCGATGGCGCACGCGTAGCCGGCATGGCCTCCCTCGGCACCAACAACCGCGGCGATCTCAACGGCTGGAGCGGCACCTTCCGCCCCGACCAGGTCAGCACGGATCTCCGCGCCGCCGGTGACGGGCTGCAGCTCGAGCTGCCCTATGAGCAGATCGGGGCGGTCGCCGTCACCGGCGTCCGCAAGCTGCTCGCCACCCAGGTGCTGATGTCGCTGGTCGGCCGCGGACCGGCACCGTTCTAGGCAGGACAGGAACGGCCGCACGGCTCCGCGTGCCGACCTTGACCGGCGGCACGCGGAGCCGGAAGGACGCGCCAGCGGCGGATCTCAGCGGCTGTCGGCGATCCCGGTGGACTCCCGGACGATGAGCCGGCCCGGCTCCCGGATCACTCCCGAGACCGGCGACCCGTCGAGCGCGGCGAACAGGTGCCGCACCGCGGAGGCGCCGAGCTGCTGCAGGTTGAGGTCGACGGTGGTCAGCGGCGGCCGGCACTCGGCGGCGATGACCTCCCAGTTGTCGTAGCCGACCACCGCGATGTCGCCGGGGATCGACCGGCCGAGGTCGCGCAGGGTCTCGGTCACCCCGTAGGCGATCTGGTCGCTGCCGCAGAAGATGGCGTCGATGTCCGGGTGGCCGGCGAGCAGGGCGGCGGCCGCGTGCCGGCCCCAGCGCTGTGACCACTGGCCGAACATCGGCGCGCCGACCAGGGGCAGCCCGGCCGCGTCGAGGACCTCGCGGAACGCGGCGGACCGGTCGCGGGCCGCCCGGTAGGTGAGGTCGCCGGTGATGTGCGCGATCCGCCGCCGGCCGAGCGAGACCAGGTGCTCGGCGGCGAGCCGGGCTCCGCCCGCGTCGTCGGCCACTATCGACACGTCGTTCGGATCGTCGGACTCGCAGAACACGTAGACCACCGGCACCGGGATGTCCGCGGTCAGCGACGGGCGGACCTCGTTGGCGTCGCCGAGCACGATGAAGCCGTCGACCTGCCGCGCGAGCAGCGTGCGGATGTAGTGCCCGCGGCGGATCGCGTCGCCGCGGGCGTCGCAGAGCAGCACGCTCATCTGCTCGTTGCCCAGGGCGTTCTCCGCGCCGAGCAGCACCGGGATGGTGAACCGGGCGGCCGACAGCTCGTCGGTGAGCAGCCCGATGGTCCGGGTGTTGCCGGAGATCAGGCCGCGGGCCAGCACATTGGGCTGGAACGACAGCTCGTCGGCCGCCATGATGACCCGCTGGCGGGTGGCGGGCGCGACCTCGTCGCGCGCGTTCAGCGCCTTCGAGGCCGTAGCCACCGAGACGCCTGCTCGCTTGGCGACGTCGGACAACCTCACCCCGGACCGTTGACGTGCCATGGAATGCCCTCCGAAAAGTTTCGGTCAGCATAGCCGGGGGCCAGTTTTCTCGCCAAGCGCGGATCACGGCCGAAACACAGCAGAAATAGACCGTTGACACTGGACCCGGGCGCTGCCAGGCTTCCCGAAAAGGTTTTCGGAGTTTCGGGGGCTACTCCGCTACCCCTCGTCGACCCTGGAGGTGACGCGATGCCGAAAGCCCGATGGAGACCCCGACTGGCATCCGCGCTGACGCTCGTCCTGACCACCACCGTCGCCGCCGTGGTCGCCACGCCCACGGCCGGCCTGGCGGCGCAGACCATCGGCTATCCGACCTTCTCCGGCGCGGCGATCCCGGCGCCGCCGGTCGGCCTGAGCACCGGCAACACCATGGCCGCCATCTTCGACGCGGAGAGCGGCGGCACCGACTACTGGATGGACCGGCTGCTCGCCCGCACCGGCAACGACCCCGCCGGCACCTGGCTGATGACCCGCGGGCGCGGCCTGTTCATGAAGACCCACAACCCGGGCACCCTCGGCTTCAGCGGCCAGGCGGCCTACTGGGAGAGCATCAACGACCAGAGCGCGTTCACGGTGGCCGCCTCCCCCGGCACGTTCACCGAGCAGGTGGCGCAGCGCCGGCAGGTGCCCAGCCACTTCAAGAGCGTGCACACCAGCGGCTCGGTGCGGATCGACCAGACCAAGTTCATCACCCACCAGAACGTCGCGGTCGCCAACCTGACCGTCACCAACTCCGGCAGCGCCGCCACCACCGTGCAGCTGCGGGTCACCTCGCCGTACGCCACCGCGGGCAGCGGCAACGAGCTCACCGGCCAGGTCAACGCGAAGAACAACCTGACCACGATCTATCCCCGGCTGTCCGCCGACGGCTTCACCGCCACCAGCGGCGGGCTCAACCGGTCGGTCACCGTCGCGGCCGGCGCCGCCGTCACCACCAAGGTCGTGATGGGCTTCGTGACCAACGAGATCCCGGAGTCACTCGCCGAGTACACCGCTTACAAGGGTTATGCCGCGGCCACCGCCTTCGCCACCCACGCGCGGGAGTACAACCGCTGGTGGGCCCAGAACGTGCCCTACCTGGACGTGCCGGAGCCGGCCATCAAGAAGAACATCTACTACCGCTGGTGGCTGATGCGCTTCAACTATCTCGACGTCGACATCCCCGGCCAGGACTTCCAGTTCCCCACCTCGGTGGAGGGCGCGCTGGGCTACAACAACGCCATCGTGCTCACCCAGCCGATGCACATCGACGACCTGAAATACCTGCGCGACCCGGTCTACTCGTACGGCCCGTGGGTGTCGGTCGGGCAGGTCTCCAAGGGCGGCCGCTTCGTCGACAACCCGGGCGACCCGGAGAACTGGTCCAACAGCTACACCCAGTACGTCTCCGAGGCGGCCTGGCGGGCCTACCAGATCCACGGCGGGCAGCCCGGCATCGCCGGCAACCTCGCCCGGTACGCCGAGGGCGACGTCAAGGGCCAGCTCTCCTACTACGACCACGACAACAACGGCCTGATCGAGTACGACTGGGGCGCGCTGACCGGCAACGACGCCGACGCCGTCTCGTTCCACTGGCGGGCGGGCCAGCTGGACCGGGCCGAGTCGGCCTACGTGTACAGCAACGCGCTGGCCGCCGCGCAGGCCTACGACGCGGTCGGCAACGCCGCCAAGGCGACCGAGATGCGGCAGATCGCCGAGCGGGTCCGCGCCGCGATCGTCAACGTGCTGTGGAATCCCAGCCGGCAGCTGTTCGAGCACCGGCACGTCGCCACCAACGCGCACGTGCCGTGGAAAGAGATCAACAACTACTACCCGTTCTCGGTCGGTGCCATCCCGAACACCGATCAGTACAAGCAGGCCCTGCGGCTGTACGCGGATCCGGCCGAGTACCCGATCTTCCCGTCCTTCACCGCCAACCAGCGCGACAAGGCGGCGGCCGCGGCCGCCGGCCAGCCCGGCAGCAACAACTTCTCCACGATCAACTCCACGGTGCAGTTCCGGCTCTACTCCTCGGTGCTGCGCAACTACGCCAACCAGTGGATGACCGCCGAGGACTACAAGAAGCTGCTGTACTGGAACGCCTGGTCGCAGTACATCGGCGGGGACACCCAGTGGCCGGACGCCAACGAGTTCTGGGCCGACTGGAACGGCACGACCAAGACCATCAACTACCGGTCCTGGATCCACCACAACATCCTCGGCAGCAGCAACTGGACGGTCATCGAGGACGTGATGGGGCTGCGGCCCCGCAACGACAACCAGATCGAGCTGAGCCCGATCGGGATCGGCTGGTCGCACTTCGCGGCCAACAACATCCGCTACCGCAACGCCGACCTGTCGGTCGTCTGGGACGACCCGGCCGACGGCGTCACCCGGTACACCGGCATCCCGCAGGGCTACTCGGTCTATCTCAACGGCACCCGCGCGTTCACCGTGGACCGGCTCACGAAGGTGGTCTACAACCCGGCCACCGGCGCGGTCACGCTGCCGGCGGGCGGCTCGGTCACCTACAACAGCGCCGTCAGCGGGATGCAGACGCCGACCCAGGTGGTGCAGGACAGCGCCCGCATGGTCGACCTGTTCGCCAAGGCCGGCACCGACCTCACGTCCACCCTGCCCAACTACGCCCGCGGCGCGGCGACCACCGCCTCGTACACCGCCTCGGGCACCGCCGGCGCCAACGCGGTCGACGGCTACCCCGTCAACGAGCCGATCTGGGGCACGTACGGGTCGCCGAACAGCGCGGACACGCTGGAGGTCAATCTCGGCCAGACCCGCCGGATCGACGAGTTGCGGCTGTACTTCCGCAACGACCGGGCCACCAACCGGTACCGACAGCCGTCGTCGTACCAGGTGCAGTACTACAACGGCAGCGCCTGGGTCGCCGCCGCCTCGTCGGTGAAGACGCCGGCCACCCCGCAGGCCAACTACAACGTGGTCAAGTTCGCCGCGGTCGACACCCAGCGGGTGCGGGTGCAGGTCACCCACGCGTCCGGGTTCAAGACCGGGCTCACCGAACTGCAGGTGTACGGCCGCGGCGGCGGACCCCCGCCCGGCCCCGTCAACAAGGCGGGCAGCGCTGCGCCCTCCGCGTCGTACACGTCCCCGTGGGAGTCCGTGGCGGCCCTGAACGACGGCGCCGAGCCGCCGTCGTCGAACGACACCGTCAACCCGCGTTGGGGCACCTGGCCCAACACCGGTGAGCAGTGGGCCGAGCTGACCTGGCCCACCGCTCAGTCCCTGGACAGCGCCGACGTGTACTTCTTCGACGACAACGGCGGTGTGCGGCTGCCCGCGTCGTACAAGCTGCAGTACTTCAACGGCACGTCCTACGTCGACGTCGCCGCGTCCGGCGCGTACGCACGCGACCTCAACAAGTACAACCGGGTCACGTTCAGCCAGGTGAGTACCACCCGGCTGCGCGTGGTGCTGCAGAGCACCGCCGACTCCGTCGGCCTGCTCGAGGTCAAGGCCTTCGGGCCGTAGCGAGCCCGCGGGGAGGGAGCGCCCGGCGACCTCCCCGCGCCTACTTCACCAAGGTGAGGCCCCCATGTCCCGTCCCGGCCCGATGTCTCGACGAACCCTCCTGCGCGCCGGTGCCGCCGGCGCGGCGATCCTCACCGGCGCCGCCACGGCCGCGCCGGCGCTCGGCAGTGCCGCCGCCGCCCGAACCGACACCGGCGTCTCCGCCTACTCGTTCCCGCTGACCGCCGTCCGGCTGGCGGCGGGCAGCCCGTTCGCGGCCAACCAGGGCCGCACCCACGCCTACCTGACCTTCCTCGACGCCGACCGGCTGCTGCACATGTTCCGGGTCAACGCCGGGCTGCCGTCGTCGGCGGCGCCGTGCGGCGGCTGGGAGTCACCCACCACCGAGCTGCGCGGGCACTCCACCGGGCACCTGCTCACCGCCCTCGCGCAGGCGTACGCCTCCACCGGCACGGCGGCGTTCAAGGCCAAGGGCGACGGCATCGTCGCCGTGCTCGCCCAGTGCCAGGCCCGGGCGACCGCGGCCGGTTTCAACCCCGGCTACCTCAGCGCCTTCCCGGAGAGCTTCATCGACCGGGTGGAGGCCCGCCAGTCGGTCTGGGCGCCCTACTACACGCTACACAAGATCATGGCGGGGCTGCTCGACATGCACCTGCTCGCCGGCAACGCCCAGGCGCTCACCGTGCTCACCGGCATGGCCGCCTGGGTCAAGGCCCGCAACGACCGGCTGACCCAGGCCCAGCGGCAGAACATGCTCGACACCGAGTTCGGCGGCATGAACGAGGTGCTGACCAACCTGTACCAGCTGACCGGCGACCCGGCGCACCTGGCCGCCGCCCAGCACTTCGACCACGCCGAGATCTTCGACCCGCTCGCCGCCGGGACGGACAACCTCAACGGCTACCACGCCAACACCCAGATCCCGAAGGTGCTCGGCGCGATCCGCGAGTATCACGCCACCGGCACCACCCGGTACCGCACGATCGCGGCCACCTTCTGGGACCTGGTGGTCCGCGACCACACCTACGCGATCGGCGGCAACTCCAACGGGGAGTACTTCAAGGCGCCCGGCCGGATCGCCACCGAGCTGTCGGACACCACGGCGGAGTGCTGCAACTCGTACAACATGCTCAAGCTCACCCGCGAGCTGTTCCGCACCGACCCGTCCCGCACCGACTACTGGGACTACTACGAGCGGGCCCTGTACAACCACATCCTCGCCTCGCAGGACCCGGCGTCGGCGCACGGTTTCCAGTGCTACTACGTGCCGCTGCGGGCCGGCGGGATCAAGACCTACAGCAACGACTACCAGAGCTTCGTCTGCTGCCACGGCAGCGGCATGGAGAGCAACACCAAGTACGGCGAGAGCATCTACTTCCACGACGGCGCCCAGCGGCTCTGGGTCAACCTGTTCATCGGCTCGGTGCTGACCTGGCCCGGCCGCGACATCACGGTCCGGCAGGAGACCGCCTTCCCGCAGCAGGCCTCGACCCGGCTGACCGTCACCGGCTCCGGCCGCATCGACCTGCGGATCCGCATCCCCTCGTGGGCGGCGGGGGCGCAGCTCCGGCTCAACGGCACCGTGCAGGCGGTGCCCACCGCGCCCGGCACGTACGCGGTGCTCGACCGCACCTTCGCCACCGGCGACGTGGTCGACGTCAGCCTGCCGATGGCGGTGCACCGCGAGGCGGCCCCGGACAACGCGGCCGTGCAGGCGGTGCGGGTGGGCCCGATCGTGCTCGCCGGGGCGTACGGCACCACCAACCTGTCCGGGCTGCCGACCCTGAACCCCGCCACGCTCGCGGCGACGGCGGACCCCCTGCAGTACACGGCGACCGCGAGCACCGGCAGCGTGTCCCTGCTGCCGTTCTACCGCATGCACGGCCAGCGCTACACCGTCTACTGGACGGTCACCGGAAATCCGCCGCTGCCCGCCTTCGTCGCCCACTACCGGTTCGACGAGACCGGCGGCACCACGGCCACCGACGCCACCGGCAACGGGCGGACCGCCACCGTCACCGGCGGCACGTGGGCTGCCGGCCGTACCGGAAACGCGGTCCTGCTCAACGGCAGCACCGGGCACGTCGCGCTGCCGGCCGGGATCCTGGCCGGATCGGCCGCGTTCAGCATCGCCTGCTGGATCCGGATCGGCACCGCGACCGCCTGGTCGCGGGTGTTCGACTTCGGCACCGGGACCGGGGCCAACATGTTCCTGACCCCACGCTCGGGCGCGGGCACCGCCCGGTTCGCCATCACCGCTTCCGGCGCCGGCGGCGAGCAGCGCATCGATGCCCCGGCCGCCCTGCCGGCCGGCGCCTGGGCGCACGTCGCCGTCACCAAGGCGGGCAGCCTCGGCGTGCTCTACGTCAACGGCGTCGAGGTGGCCCGCAACGCCGCCATGACGCTCGGGCCGGCCGACCTGGGCTCGACCACCCGCAACTGGATCGGCCGGTCGCAGTACGCCGACCCGTACCTGGACGCCGCCGTGGACAACTTCCGGGTCTACAGCCGCGCCCTGTCCGGCACCGAGATCGCCGCCCTGCACGGAGCCGGATCCTGATCCCCTACGCACGGTCCTGTCCCGATCCCCCATGCAAGAGAGGAACCGCACCATGAGACTCCGAAGACTCGCTGTCCCCGCAGCCGTGCTGGTAGCCCTGCTCGGCATCCCCGTGGCGGCCAACGCCGCCCCCGGCCAGGGCGACAACCTCGCCAAGGCGGCCACCGCCACCGCGTCGTACACCTCGTCCTGGGAGAGCGTGGCCGCTGTCAACGACGGCATCGACCCGCCCACCTCGAACGACACGGTCAACCGCCGGTGGGGCACCTGGCCCAACACCGGCGAGCAGTGGGTCCTGCTCACCTGGCCGACCGCGCAGACCCTGCGCTCGGCCGACGTCTACTTCTTCGACGACAACGGCGGCGTCCGCCTGCCCGCGTCGTGGCGGCTGCAGTCCTGGAACGGCTCGGCCTACACCGACGTCACCGCGACGGCCGGCTACCCGGTGGCCGCCAACCGCTACAACGCGGTGAACTTCAACCCGGTCAGCACCAGCCGACTCCGGGTGGTGCTGCAGAGCGGGGCCGCCTCCGTCGGCGTGCTGGAGGCCCGCGCCTACGCCACCGCGATCGGCGGCACCGACCCCGGCACCCCGGGCGGCTGGAACCCGCCGGCCAACCTGGTCACCCCGCTCAACCAGGTCTGGCAGCACCAGGAACAGACCTACAACAACCTGTACGGCTTCCGCAACTACGGCTGGGACCAGATCTTCGCCAACGGCGGCAGCGTCAACTACTGCGTACGCTGGGATTCCAGTGCCCCGGTGAGCGCCGCCCTGCGTGATCGCGTGCACGCCTCCCTCGCCCGGCAGTTCAAGAAGTGGATGGACGTGATGGTCGGCCACAACGGCTGGCCCTACCAGACCGTCCCGCTCAAGGTGGTCGGCTGGGCGGTCCGCGACCGCTCGACGCTGCAGTGGTCGGACAACTCCGTCGACATCTACGTCAACAACATCCGGGAGAACGCCCCGCAGTGCTCGGAGCCGTGCGGACGCTTCTTCAACCAGTCCGGCAGCTACCCGAACTGCCCGGGCGGCATCACCCACCACTACGACATGTCGCTGTGGCTCACCGCCGGCATGAACGGCGGGGCTGGCGGTGACTGGGGGCAGCGCATCGGCAGCGAGTACTACGTCGGCGCCCTGGACGCCGACAACATCCACATCCTGCTGCACGAGATGGGGCACACCTTCGGACTCGACGACTTCTACGACTGGACCCCGACCGGGGTCGGCGGCTTCCTGATGCAGGCGGGCAGCGCGGCGCAGATCACCGAGTTCGACGCCTGGATGTTCCGCGACTGGTGGCGGCACCTGAAGAGCCGCTACGGCCGCTGACAGTCCCCGGGCCGGGGCGGATCACGAGTCCGCCCCGGCCCGGCCCGACCGCTTCTTCCGTGTCGCAGGCTCCGCGTGGTGTCCGGTGACTGCGGCGGGGGAAGAATCACCTCATGGAACCAACTGAGCCGACCGACGACACCGCCACCCGGCCCGGCCCGGAGGCGCGTGACCGGGACGCCGCCGGGCGCCCCCGCAACGCCCGGCCACGGGACGGGCTGGGCCGGCCCCTCCCCAAGGGGATGGCCGGCGTGCCCACCACGCCCGACGACCTGATCCTGCCGCCCGGCGAGGCGCTGCGCGAAGCCCAGCGGCTGCTCGACCAGGGCCGGCCGTTCCACGCGCACGAGGTGCTCGAGGCGGCGTGGAAGGCCGCCGGGGAGGCCGAGCGGGAGTTCTGGCGGGGCATGGCGCAGCTGGCCGTGGGCCTGACCCACGCCCGGCGCGGGAACACCGAGGGCGCCTCGCGGTTGCTGCTGCGCGCCGCCGACCGGATCGGGGCCTATGCCGCGGCACCGCCGCACGGCGTGCCCGTCGCGGCGCTCACCGCCTGGGCGAGAAACGCGGCCGAGCTCATCGGCCGCGGCGACGGAGACCTGTCGGAGCAGGCGCTGACCCCCACCCTCGTCGATCATCCCGACCGTGATCGACGCGTCGGCGGCGGGCATCGTTGACCACCTCCGCCACGATGGTCCGTCCATCGTGGGACTTCTACTTCCCCTGGGGGCGGGCGGAATAGGGCACCTCGGCGGCCAGCACCTCGCGCAGCCGGGCGGCGAACTCCTCGGGCTTGCCCGCATAGCCGAACTCGCCGCCGAGGAAGCCACCATGATGGCTCGGGAACACCGTGGCCTCCTGCCCGAGCACCGCCGCGACGCCGACGGCCGTACGAGCGGTGTAGGTGCCCGCCGACTCCTCGCCGACCGCGATCACGATCCGGGTCGGTGCCGCGTTGAGCAGGACCGGGTCGGGCCGGTAGTCGGAGACCGCCCACGAGTCCCTGGACAGCAGCGGATCGCCGCGGCTGCCGTCGTCGTCGGTCGGCATGCCGAACGCCGCCGGGTCGGGCGCGGGCTGGGCGAAGTAGGCGTCGGTGAACTCGCCCTGCCAGGACGTCATCGCGATGAACGCGGCCATGCCCGCGCCGGTGCCCTTCGCCTGGTAGGCCTCGTGGAAGCCGGCCCGGGCGCGCTCGGCGGCCTCGGCGTCGGGAAGCACGGCGTTGATCGGCGGCTCGTGCGCCACCAGCGTGACCACGTCGCCGGGATGGGTCGCGACCAGCTCGAGCGCGGTCACCGCGCCGCCGCTGCTGGCGAACACATCGACCGGGCCGGCCCCGAGCGCCTCGATCACCAGGTGCAGATCGGCGGCCTGGCGCTGCGGGGTGTGCTCGGTCCGGCCGTCCTTGCGGACGCTGCGGCCCAGGCCACGCGGGTCGTAGGTGACGACCGTACGGTCGGTGAAGTGGGCGGCGAGCGCGCCGAAACCCTCCGCGGTCATCGGCTGGCCGATCATGAGCAACGCGGGACGCCCGCCGGCCGGCGGAAGCGGACCGCGGACGTCATAGACCAGGTCGACCCCGGGCAGGGCGAGGGTATGCGTCTGCGTCTTCGTCATGGCGATGAGAATACGGATCGGAGGTGCTCCGCAGGGGATTCTCGGCGTCGCCGCCACTCTCGTCCTGATGGGGTGAACCGCGACCACCGCGGCCTAAACCGGTGGCGCACCCGCGTCGCGGTCCGGGACCATCCAGTCATGTCCCAGGATGGCGAGCCAGGACATTACCGAGCAGGCCAGACCGCCTTGCTGGCCGCCGTGGAAGAGGTCGAGCCGCTGGTCGGCCATTGGCGTCGCCGCTTCGACGCCTCCGCCCCGGCCGGGATTCCCGCCCACGTGACGGTGCTCTACACCTTCCTCGACATCGATCGCATCAGCACCGCGGTCATCGACGACCTCACGACCCTGATCGGCGCACGTAGCCCCTTCACGGTCCGATTTGACGAATGCCGGCGCCCCTTCACGGTCCGATTTGACGAATGCCGGCGCTTCCCCACCGTGCTCTATCTGGCACCGACACCGGACCAGCCGTTCCGGGAACTGACCGCATCGATAGCGCGACGATGGCCCGAAGCGCCACCCTACGCAGGACAGTTCACCGAGGTCATCCCCCACCTGACCGTCGCACACGACCAGGAGCCCGAAGTCTTCGACGAGCTGCAAGCGGCCCTGACCGACCACCTACCCGCCACGGCCACGATCTCGTCAGTGAGGCTGTTCGTCAGCGACGGCCACCGCTGGCGACACCACCTGCGGGTCCCGATGCTCGGCTAACCCCCCGGACGAGGGCCATCAACCAGCACCCTCACGACCGCCCGCCGCCCACGACGTCCGTCGAGAGATACGGAGCCAGGCAGACGCGGGTGGACCTGGCAAACTGAGGAGGGCGCCCGGATGGGTAGCAGCGCCGACAGGCTCATCGTTGCCACGTGTCAGTTTCCGGTGGACGCCGACGTGACCCGGAACCTGCGGTACGTGTTACGGCAAATACGGGAGGCAGCCTCACGTGGGGCAGAGGTCGTCCACTTTCCCGAATGTGCCCTCTCCGGTTACGCCGGGTCCGACTTGGCCGATCTCGAAGCGATGGACTGGGGCCGGCTCGACCACGCCATGCGCCAGGTCATGCGATGCGCGGCGGAGTCCAGCGTGTGGGTCGTCGTCAGTCCCGGGAACCACCTCACGGTCTTCGAGATCAACGGCGTGCGCTGCGGTACCGCGATCTGCCACGACTACCGCTATCCCGAGCTGTACCGCGAGTACAAGAGACGCGATGTCCAGCTGATGTTCCACTCGTACCACGCGGCGCACGCCTCGGCGAGGACCATCACCGCCATGCGAGCGCACGTCGGCCCGGACGTACAGGCCCTGAACCCAGGCGGCACGTATCCCGGCATCACCATGCCCGCGACCATGACGGCTGCGGCCGCCGCCAGCCATATGTGGATCAGCTGCCCGAGCTCCTCCGCCCGGGAGAGCTGTTGGGCCGCGTTCGTCATCAGAGCCGACGGGATCACGATCGGGCGCCTGCCCCGCAACCGCACCGGAATCCTCATCACGACCGTGGACACGGCCGCGGACCTGTACGACTCCACGTCGGCGTGGCGTGGCCGGGCACTCGCCGGCGTTCTACACAGCGGAACTCCGGTCCAGGACGAACGCTCCGACCGGCGAACCGAACTGTGACCCGAAGGCGAAACGACTGATGGCTATGACGCTATGGAGTGCCGACCTCAGCCGGACAGCCTCACGCATTCTCTTCACCTTGACCGCTTAGGCGCGAGAGTCTGGGTCACCGCGAGGCCACCTTCCGGTAACGGGCGAGCAGGAGCAGGAAGCACGCGGCGACCAGGCACGCCGCCTCGATGCCGTAGATCGGGCCGAACTCGCCCACGCCCACGTCGAGTTGGCTCTCCCTCTCGATGAGCCACTCGCCGACGCCTCCGATCAGGAAGGTCGGGCTGGCCAGCCCGGACAGGCTGTTGGCGGTGGCGCTCGGCAGCGAGGCGAGCACGCCGACGACCGGGACGGTCATCATGAAGACCGCCACGATGCCACCGGCGGCGAACGCCTGCTTTCCGGTGAGCGACGCGATCAGCAGGCTGACACCGGCGAACATCACCGCCCAGAGCAGGCTGTAGGCCCAACCGGGCAGCAGATCCCACAGCTCGTTGAACACCCCGCTGACGCCGGTCTCGGTGGTAAAGGCGGCGCCGAGGAACATGATGAACTGCGGCACGCCGACCAGCAGCCAGATCGCGGCCGTCATGGCGGCGAACTTGGCGATCACGTAGTCGGCGGCCCGCAACGGCCGGCTGAAGTAGAGCGGCAGCACCCCGGCCCGCAAGTCACGGGAAACCAGCTGCGGCGCGACGATCGCCGCGAAGAAGATGATCAGTAAGCTCATCTGGTCGGCATACTGGAAGTAGGTGAAGATCACCTCTCCGGTGATCGAGCGGGCGGCCGCCACGATGACGGCGACCAGCAGCATGATGCCGGCCACGAGCCAGGGGAAGATCTTCGCCTTGGCGGAGCGGCCAAACCCGAAGGCGGCGCGTAACCCGTGCACGAAGAGCGCCTGCTGGATCGCGACGCGGCCCAGCCGGGGACCGGAATACCGCCGGTACCCGATGTCATGGATGACGCCGGTCTCAGACATCGGCGGTCTCCTTCGTGGTGAACAGGCAGCCGTCATGATGACGGAAGTACGAACGCGAGGGACCTGGCCCGTCGGCCGCTACTCACGCTACCTGCGAAAACGGGTTGAGAAACACCCACTGAGCTCGCCATTCAACCTCTGCCACCCGACCGCCTGGCGCCGCGGCCGGCTGGCTGGCTCGTGACGGTCAGCAAGAGTCACTACGGTGAGTTCCGGTAGACAAGCCGGTGCGTGGTGGTGACGAGACCGAGCGTTCTCCGCGGCAGATGGGCGAACCGTTCATCTGGGCGGTGGAGCAGCTGATGAATGCCGGAGAAGATCGACCATCTCGTCCAGCCTCCGGAAGTAGGCGGCCTCCTCGCCTGCCAGCTCCGGCAGCACTCGGCCGAGCTCGCGCTTACGGACCGCGAGAACATCCCAGCGCCGGTCATCGAGCGTTCCGCCGTCGTGCAGCCAGGTGCCGACGCAACCCGCGATGTCCGCATCAAGCATCACCATCTCGATGCCCAATACATCAACGGACGTCAGGCGAGCAGGGAAGGCCTCCTTGGCATGCCTCCTCCAAAGCTCCTCCACAGCGGTCATTCGACTCGCGTTCATGCCGAACAGCATCGCAGTCATCGGCCTCGCTCAGAGCGGCAAGCCCCCACATCAGCACAAGCACGCGCCACCGCCTGCGGCGCGGAGTCCATACGGACGGTGAGGACGACCGCTGGCAACCGCGCGCTCTTCGCGCAGAATCGGATGTCGGGCCGGTCGCCTGGAACGGCGACATGACGGATCATTCCGAACCGCCTCCGAGCGTTCTCCGATCGCGCGGGTCAGGGTTCTCTATTCCTGGATCGGATGATGTCCGGATGATCGAATAATGGCGAGGGCGGAGGGTGTAATGGGATAATCTGTGGGTGGGGCAGATGGGATTGTTCACGAGGGCTCAACTCACCACCATGCGTGACAGGACCCGGCGGCGCAATTACTCGGCCGAGGCCGAGGAGTTCCGCCGGGAGCACGCGAGGCACCGGGAATGGGGACTGACGCAGCGGCATGCCCGGAAGCTGAGCCGCTGGTACGGCAGCACCGCCAACGCCGCGGCGGCGTTCCAGCGTCGTGTCGACGAGTTGACCTCTGCCTCCTGCTCGGCCGGAGCTGTCGCACCGACGTCGTCCGAGCCGGTCGGAGCCGACCTGCCCGCGTCTGCGTCCGCCCTACCCGAAGCGGTCGGACCGAAGGCCATCAGATCCGAGCAGCCCGAGCAGGTCGAGGCCGAGCCCGAGCAGGTCTTGGCCCAGCCCGAGCAGGTGGAGGCCCAGCCCGAGCAGGTCTTGGCCCAGCCCGAGCAGGTCGACGCCCAGCCCGAGCAGGTCGACGCCCAGCCCGAGCAGGTCGACGCCCAGCCCGAGCAGGTCGACGCCCAGC
>NZ_QHHV01000170.1:0-12550 GCF_003947245.1 Actinoplanes sp. ATCC 53533
GCCGGCGCGGTCACCGCTCGCGAGATGCGGTGTCCGACGAGTCGCTCGGCCGTGGAGAGCGGGTACCACGCGGCACCTCGCACCTCCGACTCTTGAATACGCCCCATATCCGCCTGCGCCGTCACGAACGAGTAGCCGAAGTCGAGATGGAAGTGCTCCGGCTCGTCCTTCGCCGGCCGCGCTGGAACTCTGCCGTACTCGACGTAGACCGGGATCGGCGACGCGGGGAAGAGGCCGCTGGGATCAACACCGGTTTCCTCGACTAGCTCGCGCACCGCCGCGCTGATCAGCGTGGAGTCAGTCGGCTCGAGATGTCCTCCAGGCTGCAAGAGGATCCCGTAGGCGAGGTGATCGACAAGCAGCACTTCGGTGCCGCCGCGGACCAGGAGCGCACCGACAGTTGCGTGCATTGAGAAGTTCTGTCGCGAGGCGAAACCCGCTCCTTGAGCCAGCAGCTTCACCGGCTCGGACAGCGACGCGGCTTCGTCCGGGTAGCAGTCGAGGTAGGCCGATAGCGCACTTGAGATGTCCGAATCACTGACCGCCACGAGCCGTCCCCGCTCCAGCCCGAGAGCACGGCCCTCCGGGATCGCCTGCTCGGACGTGGACGATGAGACCTGGCACCGGCAGCTCCATAACGAATGGCGTACGAGGGGGTTAGCACTCTACAAGCGGACCTGAGCGGTGAGCGCGTGCCACACCGGGTGGCAGGACGAGCCGCGGGCGGAGGGAAGGGTTGCGGCGGGTCCTTCACACGGACCAAGAGACCGCCCGGCCGGGCGACCGGTCGTGCGCAGCGGATCAGAGGCGGCCTTCGTGAGCCGGTATTGATAGTGGGTGAGCAGCCCGTTGACGGATCCACCGATATTCACGCTTTTGAACGATGCATGACGAGGGGAGCGCACCGGTTGAACGTGACGGATAAGCGATCCGGTGGTCAGCACACGGCGTGCCTCGACGCCGAGATGCGGTCCTGCGCCGGTTCGCCGATCGACGGTGAGGGATGCCGGTGCTGACCCCTGGCCGCAGAGTTGAACGGCGATCTTCTCCGGCAGCGGCCGGGCGGAGGTCGGGGCCGCTGGTGGGCGACGTGCGCCGGGCGTGGACCGCGTACGCGGTCAGCCAGGCCGGCAGCGGGATCGGCACGGGAGCGCTGCCACTCGTGGCGATTCTGATCCTGGGCTCCTCGGACTGGCAGGTCTCGATGCTCGCCGCGGTCGCGGGGATTGCCGGGGCCGCGGTCGTGGTGCCGTTGGGGCCGTGGGTGGAGTTCCACCGCAAACGCCCAGCGATGATCGCCGCCGACGTGCTGCGCTGCGCGACCCTGACCAGCGTCCCGGTCGCCGCATGGCTGGGTGCGCTGACCTACGCCCAGCTCTGCCTGGTGGCGGCGGTGCAGACCGTCGGGGTGATCCTGTCCTCAGCGGCCGGCGCCCCCTACTTGAAGGGCATGGTGCCCGGCGACCGGCTGGCAGTGGTGAACAGCCGATGGGAGACCACCATGTGGACGGCCAGTACCATCGGCCCACCGGTCGGCGGGATGTTGGTATCCGCGTTCGGCGCGCTCGCGGCGATCGTCGTCGACGCGGCGAGTTTCCTGCTGTCAGCGATGACCCTGGGCTGGACCCGGCACCGCGAGCCCGCCCCGGCCACCCCGGCGAGAAGACGGCATTGGCTGGCGGAGATGATCGCGGGATGGCATCACATCGCCGCCCACCCGGTCCTGCGCGCCCTGTTCGTGCACGCTCTCTTGTTCGGCGGGTGCTTGGTGGCGTCCACCCCGCTGATCGCGGTCCTGATGCTGCGGGAACTCGGCTTCAGCCCGGCCCAGTACGGTCTCGCCCTCGGGATCCCGTGCGCGGCGGGAGTGTTGGGGTCGCTGCTCGCCCCGCGGATCATCCGCCAGCACGGGCTGATGCCTACCCTGCTGGCCGCCGGGGCGGCCCGCTGTCTGTGGATGATCGTGTTCCCGGTTGCGCCCGGCTCGGCGGCGGGCCTGGCGTTGATCATCGGTGCGGACACGATGTTGTTGCTGTGTGCGGGCGTGTTCAACCCGGCTTTCGCTACGTATCGGATGCAGGCCGTCGATGATGGCTACCTCGCCCGGGTCACCGCAGCCTGGGCGGTCAGCAGCAAGGTTGCCCAACCGATCGTGATCGCCGCCGCTGGCCTGGCGGCTGCGGTCCTCGGTGCCCGCACCGCGCTGGTGGTGCTCGCCGGTGTGCTGCTGGCCAGCGTCGTGCTGCTGCCCTGGAAAGCCTGGCGGCCCTCACCAGGCTCGGAGCACCGCGCCGTGCCGGACCTGCAGACCGGCGCAGTGAAACGATGACCGACCCGATGCCGCGCGGGCGGTTCGCGGACCCGACCCGGCCCGGCGCCACCCTTCGAACGCGCCATGGGCTCTGCCTGCGATTCGCCGTTCGCCGTGCACCGTGGCGACGGCCATGCCGCTGGCCACCCGGCACGCCGTCGATTTCGTTCTGACCAACCGGGACCGCCCTTCCGGGTGATCCCGGCGATACCTAGCGATTGGAGACAGCTCGGTGCAGCGGATCGCGATCGTCGGTAACGGCGGCGCCGGGAAGACGGTGCTGGCCAACAAGCTCGGCCGGCTGCTCGGTATTGCGGTGACGCACTTGGACGCGTTGCGCTACGCCGAGGACTGGATGCCGGTGCCCGAGGAGTTGTTCGTCGCCCGGCAGCGGGAGGCTATGGAGGCTGGCCGGTGGATCATCGACGGCAATTCCTTGGCGTCGCTTGCCGGACGCGTTGCCGCTGCGGACACGGTGATCGTGGTGGACCCGCCACCGCTGGTCTGCCTGTGGGGCATTCTGCAACGCAGGCTGCGCTACCGCGGCGGCCGGCACCCGGACGGTGTCCACGACCACATCACCCTCAACTTTCTCCGCTACGTGTGCCGGTTTCGACGCGACCATCTGCCGCGGGTGCTGGCATGCATCAGCGAGCACACCGGCGGGGCAGAGGTTGTTCACCTGACCAGCCGGCGCCAGGCCGACCAGTGCCTCGCTGTGCTCGCCGACCGCATCGGTGGTGGCCGGTGATCGATCTGTCCCGCTACTCCAGCGACCCGGCGTTCACCGCGGCCGGGTGGATTATCTCGGGTTGTCAAGTGTCGAGGCTGGCGGGAGCGCCGCAGGAACCGCATTTACGTGAGGCACCTTCGTTCTGGCGGCCGGCGCTCACGTTCGGCTGGGACTGAGTGGAGTGTGCTCGGGTGGTCGAGCCGTAGCTTTCCGCGCGGTGACGGCCCGGCTCGCAAACCACTACCCCGGATCACACCCAACGTCTAGCCACCGTCCGTGTCGCGCGCGACACGGCCTATGACACGATGACCCCCCGACCGGCGCGAGTACTGGGATACCGCTGCGCCGGAGGCGGAGCGCTAACCTCCATCCGTGACCAGCCCACTTTCCACTGAAGTGACGGGCGCCGCCGGCGCCAATGGCGTCGGCCTTCTCATCAATCGTCTGGGGTGGCACTTCCGCCGGCAGTTGGAAGCCGACGTGGGGATCGACGCTCAAATTGAGACCGTGATCGAGATGGTTGCCACCGCCCGGCATCTGGGCGTCCAGATCAAAGCCGGGCCGTCATGGTTCACCGAGCCAGCGTCGGATGCAAGCGGCTGGTGGTTTCGCGAACGGGACCAGACACACCGGCGCTACTGGCTGCGCTATCCACTCTCGGTGATCGTGGTCCTCTACGACATCGAGGCCCATACCGCCTACTGGCAGGTGGTCGACGATGACACGGCCGTGCCGACCGGGTCAGGATTCAAAGTGTTCGTCCCCCGCAGTCAACGGATCGAGGCTGAGTTCGCCCCGAGGCTGGCCGAGCTGGCGCGGAGGGCGCCGAACGATCCATTCGACAAACAGCTAGCCGATCTACCGCCGGCGTGTGCGGACTCCCTCGTCGCGCTGCGCGAACGTGCGCCTGCGGTGGCACAGGAGCTTGCCGAGGTCCTACTCGCGGGCCGAGACGACCCAGCTGCCGCAGTACGGCGTCTGCGGAAACCCAGCTCGACCGCATGGCCCTGGTCCGCATGGACAGCTCTCGCAGGCTACGCGGCCGAGTACGCCCTGCACGCTCTGGCCGCAGAATGCCTGCTCCAGGGTGTCGACGCGGGTGATGACGAGCCGATATGCGCTCGCATGACCGCCGACGCCGGCATCTACCTGATCACCGTCGATCCTGATCGCGCGCGGCGTCTGCTCACTGAGGCGTCGACCAGGCCGACCGGTGCTCTTCTCGCCGCGGTGGGCTTGGCGACGCTTGATCACGGCACGCTGGACGGGCCCGTTCCGGTTCCCGCCGTGCTCACCGAGCATCCCGACCAGGCAGTCGCCGACGCGACGGTGCAACGGTTTCTGGGCGATCAGGCCGCACGCCGCGGCGACACGGATGCGGCCATCAGCTTCCACGAAAGGGCGCTGGAGTTGGCGCCACGGTCTTCGGCGCAGCTGCTCACGCTCGCTGAGGCACTTTTGCGGCGGCACGAGCCCGGGCCAGGAGAAACAAGCCTGGCCGACTACCGCCGGGCGGCTTCACTCGCCGAACGGGCCCGCACGGCCCGCCGTCGATGCCGGGCGGACAGCGTTACTGCTTCACGGATCCTGCTGCATGCCATCGAGCTCGGTGGGGACGAACGATCCGCAATCCGGGTTGCCGCACCGGTACCGGACGGTGAGGCGACTGAGGCGGAAGCGGCTTCCGCAGAGCTCGCCTTCTACGCCGCCCGGCTCTGCTTCGAGACCGGCAACCTCACAGCCGGCGACCGATTCGAGGCGACCATCGCCCGGTCCGGGAACGCTGAGTGGATCGCGCATTGCGCTGCGGTGAAGGCATCGACCGGCGGTGCGAGCCCTGCCGAACAAGTCAGCCGCTGGCAGGAGTTCCTCGACACCGATGCCCCGGACGACCGGCGCCTGGTCGCGTTGAACCGGCTCGCGGAACTCGGCGTCTGGCCCCTGCCCGACCTGGAACGCATGCACAGCAGGGGACTGCTGACCGATGGCTTCTACAACCTGATACATGCCGACGCCCTCGCTGCCGCTGGCCGGCGGGCCGAGGCACTCGACCTGCTACGGCCGCTGAGCCGCACCAGCATCGTGATGGCCGAGTCCCTCGCCCGAAAGCTCGCCGCGTTGGGCCACACCGAGGAAAGCGTCCGGGTCTGCGACGAGGCGGCGATGCGGTTCGGTGACGCCCGCACGGAACTGCTCGCGCTGGACGTCCTGACGCAAGCAGACCGCGCTGAGGACGTCCGAGCGCGCGCCACGGAGTTGCTCAGCCGCGGCGACCTCCCCGCCAACCTGCGTCACCGTATCCGCAGCCGGCTCATCGACGCGCACGGCGTGCACTGCGATTGGCTGAAGACCGAGAGACTCGCCCGCGCCGGTCTCTCCGAAGTACAAGATCTCCTGCAGGGCCGCGGGCTGGCCGCCAACGGAACGGTGGAAAGTCCCAGGCCCGCGCCCAGCGATCTACACACCTGGCTGAGCTACTACAGCTGGGCCGTCATCGTCAGCCAGATCTACCGCGGCCAGATCGAAGATGCATTCGTCACGCTCGAACGGCTTGATCCTGCAGCGATCACCGCAGTGGAGATCGCCACGTGGGGCGACCTCCACCAGGCCCACGGCTGGACGCCCGAGACCGCCGAACGCGCTCTTGCCGTCACCGCCCGCGACGATGTTCCGATCTTCGCCACCGCGCCGATCCTGTTTTCCCTCCGAAAGTTCTGCCAGGCAGGCAGAGGCGGGACGCCTGTCGACGGCACCGGCGACAGCGTCCCCATGGATACGGTGAGCGACGACCTCGCTCTCCAGGTCGAGGACGCCTGGGCCGCCCTGGCCAGCCTTCACCCGGCGATGGCGCGCACGCTGGACAGCGACGGAGGTCAGCGTTTCGCCGAACAGGTACGCGCTCTTCTCCTGCCACATGCGATCGAGTACGACCAGGCACGCGAAGCCGTTCGGGCAGGGCGACTTCCGCTCGGCGCGCTTAGCGCCGCCACCGGCGAACCGTATGTGCTCGGCCTGGTCCGGCGAGCTGCCGGGATGATCACGGCCGTCACCGCGAACGGTGAACTCCATAGGCACGAGATCGAAACCTGCCGGGCTGCCCTCGGCGGCGCTGTCGTCATCGAGGGCAGCGCGCTCTACCTCGCCTCCGCGACGACCCAGCTCTGGGCGGTAGCGAAGGACGCCTTCGCAGA
This sequence comes from Actinoplanes sp. ATCC 53533, assembly GCF_003947245.1. Classification (NCBI taxonomy): domain Bacteria; kingdom Bacillati; phylum Actinomycetota; class Actinomycetes; order Micromonosporales; family Micromonosporaceae; genus Actinoplanes; species Actinoplanes sp. ATCC 53533. The sequence goes on from NZ_QHHV01000170.1 coordinate 6,236, forward strand.
GATCCTCATTCCCGAGCCGGCCGCACATGACGTCGTACTCGGCCACCGGGCCGTTGCGGAGGGCTGCGCTGCGGGTGCCCGCCCTGGCGGCGGCAGCCCGCATTCCGCCCCGTCATCCGACGCCGGACCGATGGGCGAACTCCACATGGCCGAGAGGCTCCTGCGCAATAGCCAGCAATGCCGGCCCGCCGCCGTCGCTGACACCGCCGGACTCGGAGCCGCGCTCAACACGAGAACCATCAACCCGTGGCTCACGCCGATAGCGATCGCCATCGCGCACGACATCGCCCTCTACAGCGACGACGCGTACCTGCGCAAACTCGCCGGCTACTTCGGTGCGCGAACCTTCGGCAGCCTCGCCCTGACCGAAGTTCTCCTCGAGACTGAGCGGATCGACGTGCAAACCGCCACCGACATGATCGAGAGCTTCTTCCGGCAGCAGGTCGTTGACCTCCCCAACGCCTGGCCGCTCGCCGCACGTATCGCCCAAGTGGAAGGAGCATGCGCGCCGCCGATCCTCACCAACCTGGCCCGCACATCGTTCTGGCAGGACATCGGCCAGGACAACTTCATCGGCGCTCTGCTCCAGCTATTGCAACACGTTCAACCCGCCCCAGGCGCCGTCGAAGTGTTCACGAGTGCGGCAGCCGAGGGACTTACCGCGACATTCGGACCACCAGAACGAGTCCTCGCCACCCTGGGAACTGCCGTCACCCTGACCGCAACGGACCTCACCACCACCGCCGTATCCGGACCAGCCCTACGGGCGATCCGGCAACTGGCCGCACAACATGGCTGGAACCCGATTCCACCACTGCGCGACGACCTCATCGCAGCCCTCGTCGACCCAGACGGGTCCTTCGCCATGTCGATCAAAGAAGCGGTCGACACAACCGAACGCCTCCTCGACACGACCCAATAGCCCGTGCAGGGAGGACCGCACACCGGCCTCATGTCCGGCGGACCCTCATCGAGGGACAGGTTACGACACTTCCACCCGGCATGCTCAACTGCCGAGAAGAGTGTGTTAAATCAAACCGAGTTTGCCTCCGCGATAATTTAACCGATACAGGCAATAGACCCGGCAGGTGACCGAGATAGGTTCCGTCTACGCCCGCACACTACATCGCTCAACAAGGTTCCCGACCGCAATCAATTAGCACGCTCAGTCCGTTATCCAGTCACCAGGGGCTAGTCAGTAAATTCTTGATTCGCTCGACCAACTCCTCAAGCTCCGCCGCGAGATCCATGATCTCTTCCAGGCTTATAAATTCACCATGCAGATCCGTCTTCCACCTTCGCTTCCGCATCGTCAAGTGTCGACTAATGGAGGGCTCTTCGTCCCAGATCTTATGTATCTCGTCCGGATGGGGAAGCCAGATCCCATGAACGACGAGATCTCTCTTTTCATGCAGCGGCTTGACGTCGTCGAGAAGGCCAACAAGCTCGTTATTGAGGTCCACGCTAAGGGCCTTTTCCCTAGCGCTCGAGCTGCTTGAGTAAGGTAAGAGTACGGCTGTCCCGCAATTACAACGCCCGCATTATCCGAGTCTAGGAGGCGGATTACGACACCCGCCAGGAGGTCGTCAAAATAGGCCGCGCCGACCACGACACGGCCAAGGGCGCAGTAGACATCTTCACTTAGGTTCATCATGTCGTCCTCCAGTAGCTCGGGGTGAGCAAGATTCCCACAAGACTCTTTTGCGGGCAAGTCATTTCGATCACGGGTTAGTTTCTTCGCGAGGTAGGCGCACTATTCAGGAGGGACGAACCGGTCGTGCTGTCATGCCGCGCGAAGTACGCTGGCGCCTGGATCGACGTTGACGCACTGTGGAGTGTCTGCCTTCTCTGTTTCCGATCAAGCTCTAGGCACGTCCGACGAGCGCGTTCTCTGGGCGTCGGTGGCGCCATCTGAGCCGCCGACTGTCGGTCGTCGTTGGCTTGCACTGGGCCTGCGTCATCCAGCAAGTCCGAGCGGTTCGCGCGTCTCCAGGTCCAACAGAGACGGCACCGCACCCACCGCACAACGGCGAGTGCGAGCCGAAGCCATTCGTTTGGTGACCATATCTGGGATGCACAGGCCAGCCGTGGAGTGCTCCAATGGCTAGGTGAACGCTCTCATTGACCATGGCAGTGACGACCCGCAAGAGCCGGATGAGTCGAGGGACTCTGACGCGACGCAGAAGGTCGACGTGGACTTCCAGGTGCTGGTTGAGACTCTAGGCAGGCCCTTCGTCGAGTGGGTGTTGGTGACTCCGTTCGAACAGCCCTCGTCCGGTCAGATTGAGGTGGTGGCTGCTCTGACGCGTGTCTTCCGTCAGGGTCGTGGTGAATATCCAGAACACACGGCAGAGCTCGTGAGTCTTCGCTTGGCTTTCTACGTTCCGGAGTGGAACACGACATTTGTTGAGGGATTGCGTCAGCGCGCTGGGGGACAGCCGCTCGAAAACGAGACCTCGGGTGACGAGCTGCAGGACGCAATCGTCGATCTTGCTTCGTTGAGCTATGGCGAGCTCCTTCTACCTGCCGGCCGGTTCGGTCCTACGCTTTCTTCCAACCTAATGTCACCCGTTGGTGCGCGTGTTGTCGCTGCGGCGCGAGCTGAGGGGATCTTCCCCGGCGCCGGCGAAGATTGGGGCTCGGAGTCTATCGTGCTGGGAACTGCTTTAGGTTTCGCCACTGGCTTGCAGGCCTCCTTCTTCGGCGGCTCGGTCGTGCGAGCGGCCTGGGAGGCTGCCCGCCTTCGTTCCGATGCGCCGACACTCCCGGAGTTCCTGCGCGAAGTTCGGGAGATGTTGAACCAAACGCGAGCTCTATTGCGCGGTGAAGAAATACAAATTCCGTCTCTTGCCGGGTTCACGGGAATAGTGCTCGAGGCTGGCGCCGAGGTCTCCGGTCCTTGGGGCCGTATCCGTTCAGCTCGTCCAGGTGACCATCCTTATTTCGCGCACGGCATGACGCAGCGCCGTACCAGCACGACAAGTGAAACTGGTGAGATCATTGAGATCTCGGATGCGGGAGAGGTTATTTTGGAGACATCGGTTCCGTATCGCGTACGGATCCAGTCGGATTCCGATCTAATTTTGGAGGGCACCACGTCGAAGACTCTCGACGAGATGGTTGAACGCGCGCGTATCGCTCTCGCGCTTTCGTGGGACGGTGCCCAGATACCCGTCGTACTTCCGACATGGCGCCGCACAATCTCGTTCATGACGGGGAGTATCGGCTACTGGTCAGACCCGCATTTCTCGGCGCTGCGGCTTCCTACGCGAGTTACGCAAGATCAATTGAATGAGTGGGGTCGCTGGCTCGGCAGCATCGGAGTTGATAGCCTATCTCGTGTCAGGCTGGCGGCAACTAGAACCCTGCGAGCGCTCACTGAACGACGAAATCCGGATGACATGCTGATCGATGCTGTGATCGCCTGGGAGGCGTTATTTGGAGCCACGTCCGAGAGCACGTTGCGTGTGTCGGCCGCTTTGGCGTGCCTTCTGTACCCTCCGGGCCAGGACCGGAACGACGCACAGGAGCGATACCGCAAGATCTATGCGATGCGAAGCAATATCGTTCACGCCAACTCGTCCAAGAAGACGACGGCGACGATTGTGAATGACAATGCCCGAGAGGCGGCACAGGTTGCCGTCCGCGCCTTGCGGGAATTGCTAGGTTCTCGGAGCGATTTGGTCCCGCTGAAGAATGACGAGCGCAGCCTTCGGTTGCTGCTTGAGGGAGCAGTAGTCCGTGACCTAGAAGAGTCACCAAATTCTGTACCCGCCTCGTAATCCGCCCGATACGGTACCTCGCATTCGATTTGGGTAGAAACGGTAGGAGCCGCCCTCAACTGCCGCCGAGCGGGCACGTCACCCAGGAGCGAGCCGTCACGCTACGTGGCCAACGTCCATGCCACCTCGTGGCCTGAACTGCCGAGATGAGTACACCCATCACTGTTCGCATCCGGCTTTCGACTTCGGCGGGCATGTTGCCTCCATCCGGCTGCCGCCGGAATGGGCAGTATTCGACACGTCCTTTTCGCGGAAGCGGCGACTTAGATAGTATGTCCTGCCTTGGAAGACTAGGGATGTTGCTGCGTGACGCGAGTGGCCGTCAACCACACTTCCAGCGGAACGATTTCTCAAAGTAGGACGGATTGAATTGCTTGAGCTGCTGATACTAATTCTGGACAAAGCGTTCGATTTCACACGGTCAGTGACGTCTGCAAAGTCCAAGCGGGAGAGACTGGGGAGACGACTTCTTGTCGCCTACGTTTCCCTCGAAGAGGCATCGCGTTCACTAGACGAATTGAGCTCCCTGCTTAAGGCATTTCAAGCTGGAGACGAGAATGCCTTGCGAAAGATAGCCTGGAGTGCAGGTAGGTTCAGCGAGGCGGTGCAGCGGTTCACGCAAGCGCTCGGGAGGCCGCTGTCAGACATCGATATAGAGTACAAATTGAGGGATAGGAAAGATCTGGTAGCCGTTAGAGCCTTCGATCCAGAGCTGATGACGTTGATGACTCATGCGTGGGCCAGGGATTACCTGATCGTAGACTGGGCCGCGTTAACATTCAGTGATTTTCCCGGACATTGGGCCCAGAGGGCAAGGATAGTTTCATCCGACAGCCGTCTCATTATGAGCGGCTACGAGGAGGGTCTTCGTGAATATTGCCTCGCGGATCCCGGAGATAGGAATCACCTGCTTTCTGTGGTAAAGGAGTGCGGAGAGGCCATCACCGCCGCCCACCGACGATTGCATGAATTTTTCGTCGCGCATATGTCAATCGAGGATCTGCTATAGATCAAGGATGCTGGTGCCAGCATGACGATCAGGATCTTATGGCGATCCAGCTAGCAATCATGGCGCGTCCGTCCAGTCAATCGGACAACGCTATTTCCTGCGCCCTCATCTGCCGCGATCCGATCGCTACAGAGCGTCACGGCTGCCGAGGGCCGGCTGACGGCCGCTAGTGCCGATGAGCAGACGCGTGATCGGGCTTTGTTGGCGCATCCTTTGTCACCCGTGTGCGGTGGTCATGTGCCTTCCCTGTGGTTCAGTGGAGTGCCATGTCGAACGACGTTGAAGCCAACCGCGTTGACGCTGTCGAACGGCCGACGAGGTACGAGACATTTGTGGCCTAACGGCGTAATCCACACCGAAGTCTGCTGCATGCGGGAGGACGGAGTCTGTGGGTACATAACCACTAGGCTGGGGTCATGACGGTCACAGGCTGGGCCATCCGCCTCTTCATCTCCGGCGCGGTCATCGAACTCATCGGCCTGGTCGTGACTGCCATCGGATTTCGGCATTTGATCGCGGACTTCAAGGCGTACCTGGATCCGGCCTATCACGAGTTTCTCGGATTTCTTGAGAAACACCCAATGCCACAGTCGGCGACCGCCAAGCCGGACACCGAGGAGCGGTTCGGGTCGGTCGAGCCTGCTGAACAGGCTCAGTTCCTTGCCCGCGAGATCGACCGCCTCGCATATCAGGCCAGCTTTCACTCCAAAATTAACCGCGAACTGTTGGAATTGATGAGTGGGCGCCTGCAAATCGACGGCGAAATGAGGGACCGCGCGCAACGAGGGCTGGCCAAGGCTAACCATCGTAGTGTTTGGATTGGCTGGATTCTTGTCACCTGCGGCTTCCTGCTCCAGTCGATCAGCCAGATCATGCAATTCATTGGCTCGTAAAGTTGGCGACTGTGTTGAAGCGTCCTGCATCAGAAGTCAGCGCCGAGTTAACTCATGCCGCCAGTCGTGCGCGGTACTCAGCGTTTGCCGTTACGGCGAGGCCGCTGGCCGCGCGGGTTGGTGTCCGGCCTGAACCGCCGTCGGCGCATAGGATCTGCCAGTGCAGCGGATCGAGGTGACCGAAGACGGTGTCACAGTAACGTTGGAGGCCCAGCCGTTGGTTTCGGTCTTCGGCAAGGAGACGCGCCCTGGCGTCGCCAGTACCGACTTGCTGCCGTGGGGCGAGATTTCGAGCGTCTCGCTGTCAGCGACCAGGTTCGCGCCCGACGGGCGGCGCTGGGTCACCCTGACTGTTGACACCACTTGGGGCGAATACTTCGAGGTGCATGAGGATACCGAGGGCTTGGCGGATGCAGTACTGGAGCTGTGTCGCATGTCCGGGTTTCCGGCGCCTGACGCGAGGACGTTGACCGCGTCTGGGCAGGTGATCTGGAAAAGGCCCGGGCCCTCTTGAACATGTGCGCGCTTCTGCCGCGATGATGTGTGCCGCCCAGAACTCTCCGCTGCCGGCCGCAGGGGCGCGACCACGCAGGAGTGAAAGATCGACGGCGGCCGGTACGCTCACGGGCCA
>NZ_QHHV01000171.1:0-9602 GCF_003947245.1 Actinoplanes sp. ATCC 53533
AGCGGGATCACCTGCTGCACGTCGGCCGCGGTGATGTCGCCGACGGCCGGCCGCGTGCAGCGCGGACGTCCGGGCGACCTCGAAGGCCGAGCGGGCCGCCGGGTCGTAGATCAGGTTGAGGACGAAATCCTGCAACGTCGGGGACGAGTCCATGAGGCTCCTTCAAGCCGGGCTTGCGTCGGGTGAGCGGCGCCGGGGTCCGGCACCGCAGGCAAACCGTACGGTGGACGTCCGGCGCGGGCATCGGGGTCGGTGCCCCCGGTCGCACCGTGGCCGATCGGTGGTCCTCAGCGGACGGGCGTTAGGGGGTTAGGGGATTCGGCGGCCCGGTTTTTTGGGGGACGATCCGCGCGCCGCCTTCTGGTACGAACATGTGGACCTTCCCGGCCGTCGATGATGGAGGAGTGACCACGTGCCCTATGTCCTGGGGATCGACATCGGCGCCGGCGCCACCAAGGCCGCCGTCTGCCGGCGCACCGACGGGCCCCGTCCGGGCTGGGGCCCGGCTCAGCCGGTGACGCTCGGTCTCCGTTCGCGCACGGTCAGCTCGGGGCTGGCGATGACCCCGGAGGGCGATGTGGTGCCCGCGGACTTCGGCCGGGCGCCGGCCGCGACCTCGGTGGGCGGCTATCTGCACCGGGTCGGCGACAGCCTGCCGATGCTGTTCGGCGGCGACTACTTCCCGGCGCACGGCCTGGTCGCCGCCCTGGCCCGCTGGGTGGTCGACCGGGTCTGGCAGCAGCTCGACGAGCCACCCGAGCGGATCGCCCTGGCATACCCGTCGGGCTGGGGCAACGGGCGGCTGCACCTGGTGCACTCGGCGCTCGGCGAGGCCGACCTGGCGCAGACCGCGCTGGTCACCCGGGCCCGCGCGGTGGTGGAGAGCCACCAGGCGGCGGGCCGGGTGCCGGCCGCCGGCGGGATGCTGCTGGTCTACCGGATCGGCGGCTCGACCTGCGAGGTCTCGGTCGTCGGGTCGCACGGCCCGGGCCGGCTCGAGTTGCTCGGCTCCGCCGAGTCGACCGACGTCAGCGGCTTCGACCTGCGGGACGCGACGCCGGCCGCCGCCCGGGCGGTCATCCAGTCCACCGTGGACCTCGCCCTGCACACCCTGAGTGCCTGCGGGGTCGCCCGGGGCGATCTTTCCGCGGTGCTGATCGCCGGCGGCTCCGAGGACGTATATTCCTATGTGTCCGATTCGCTGTTCGCTGCCTTCCCCGTGCCGGTGCTGCGCGATCCCGATCCGCCGATGACGGTGGCCGCCGGAGCCGCGCTCGCGGTCCGGCCGCAGGTGCGGCGGCCCGCTCCCCCGCCGGCCGCCACGGCCGCCGCGATCGCACCCGAGCTGTCGGATCTGGCCAGCCTGCCGACCGGCTCCTGGCCGGAGATCGCCCGGGACGGCCGCACCCCGGATCGGCCCCCGCGACCGCCGGTCGACGTCGCCGCGGTGCGGGTGGACGGCCGATGAGCGCGCCGACGATGACCGGGCCGATGGCCGGCTCTCCCGCCGCCGACCTGCTCGCCCAGGTCACCGCCGACCCGCTCGCGCCGCTGCAGGCGGTGGTCGGCGCGCCGGGCGGCTTCGGCAAGACCGCGCTGCTGCGGGAGCTGGCCGGGGCCTGGCAGCGGGCCGGGGTCACGGTGGTCACCCCGTGGCGGCCGGTCGACGCCCCCGGCGACCAGGTGCTGCTGGCCGACGACGCGCACCGGCTGCACCCGTCCCGGCTCGACGAGCTGCGCGCGTACGCCGAACGGCCGGACGCCCGCATCGTCGTCGCGTACCGTCCGTGGCCGCGCCCGGCCGGCCTGCCGGACCTGATCGACGTGCTGCGCCGGGCGCGGCGCCCGGTGCACCTGGCCGCGCTGACCGCCGGGCAGATCCGGGACCGGCTGGCCGCGGCCGTCCCGGACCCGCCCGCCGACCTGGTCGCCTTCGTGGCCGCCCAGACCGGCGGGGTGCCGCGCTACGTCGCCCGGGTGGCCGACGCGCTCACCCCGGCCGACGCCGCCGCGCGCCGGGTGCCGGTCGCCGCGCTCAGCGCGTTCGCGACCGACCTCGACGAGCTCGACGCCGACCTGCGCACCCTGCTGCTGGCCGTGGAGGCCGGCGCCGGGCTCTCCTTCGACCTCGTCGCGGCGCTGCTGGAGCGGGACGCCGAGACGGTCGCCGGCCTGGTCGACGCCGGGCGGGCGACCGGGTTGCTGGCCGCCAACGGCGCGCTCGTGCCGCTGGCCCGGCAGGCGATCGCCGCGCTCGGCCCGATCGGCCACCGGATCGACGTGCGGCAGCGGCTGGCCGGCCTGCAGCTGGCCCGGGGCGGGCCGGTGCTGTCGCTGGTCCGGGCCCTGCTGGGGGCGGACGGCGACAGCGCGGGCGCGCTGGTGCCGGGCGCCGCCGGCACCGGGCTCGGCAAGGCCTACGAGGCCGCCGGCGAGGAAGCGCTGGGCGACGATCCGGAGCTGGCGGCCCGGTTGTTCGCGGCGGCGGCCGGCGCGGGCCGCACCACGGCCGCCCGCCGGGCGCTGGCCACGGCGCTCGCCGGGGACCTCGACGAGGCGTCCCGGCTGGCCGATCAGGCCCTGGCGGCGGGCACGCCCGAGCAGCGGGCCGAGGCGGCGTACGTCGCGGCGGCCGTGCTCACCCAGCGCGGGCAGACCGCCCAGGCCGCCGCCCTCTACCGGTGGTCGCCGTCCGCGGTCGCGGCCGGCTTCGGCGCGGTCGGCCTGATCGGCACCGGACGGCCGGCAGACGCGCGGGCCCTGGACATGTCAGCCGCCGGCGAGCCGCCGAGCCTGCTCAGCGCCACCGCGGCGCTGATGGCCCGCGGCATGGCCGAATCGGTCGGCGGCACCCCGGCCACGGCGCTGTCCACGCTGGTACAGGCGGCGACGATGATCGAGCCGGCGGGCTCGACCGTGCTGCTGCCGGACAGCCCGGCCGCCCTCGGCGCGACCGTCGCCCTGCACAGCGCCGAGCTGGACGCCGCCGACGCGCTGCTGACCCGCGCGGTGCGCGCGGCGACCGGCGGCACGCTGCTGGCCGACCGGCACCGGCTCCTGCAGGCCTGGGTGCTGCTGGCGCGCGGGCGGATCGGCGAGGCGCAGGCGGCGCTCCGTCCCGGTCGGCACGGGCGCGACCGGTTGTTCGCCTCGGCGCTGCGGGTCGGGCTGAGCCGGCGGGCCAGCGACCTGGTCGGCCTGCGCAGTGCCTGGCCGGACGCCTGCCACGCGCTGATCGGCCAGCCGGTGGACCTGTTCACCCTGCTGCCGCTGGGCGAACTCGCGGTGGCCGCGGCCCGGCTCGGCGAGCAGCATCGGGTCGCCGGACAGCTGGCCGAGGCCGACCTGCTGCTGTCCGCGCTGGGCGACCCGCCGCTGTGGAGTGCGCCGCTGCACTGGAGCCGGTTGCACGCCGCGGTCCTCGGCGAGGACCACGACGCGGCGGCGCGGCACGCGCGGGCCCTGGCGGGCCTGCGCGGTTTCAGCCCGTACGCGGACGCGGTCGCGGACGCCGCCGGGCAATGGGTCGACGTCCTGACCGACGCGGCCGACCCGGACGCGGTGATCGCCGCGGCCCGCGGGCTGAGCGGGCTCGGCCTGGTCGGCGACGGCGCCCGGCTGGCGGGCCAGGCGGCGATCCGGACCGCCGACCGCAAGGCCATGACCCTGCTGCTCGAGTGCGCCCGCGCGATGCAGGAGCGGATCGCCGGGCCGCACGAGCCCACCCCGGCCGCGAGCGCCCGCTCGCGCGCCGCCGAGGGCACCCCGCACCTGCTCAGCGAACGGGAGCGTGAGGTCGCCGCCCTGGTCCTGGACGGGCTCACCTACAAGCAGGTGGCCGAGCGGCTCTACCTCTCGGCCAAGACCGTGGAGCATCACATGGCCCGGATCCGGCAGCGTCTCGGCGTCGCCGACCGGCAGGCCCTGCTGACCCGGCTGCGCGCCCTGATCGGTCCGGGGGACGAGCGATGAGCACGCGGACGAAGGTGGTCACCGGGCTGGCCCTGCTGGTCGCGCTCTGGGTGGCGGCCGCCGCGCCGGCCCTCACCGAGGCGGTGCGGGTGATGTCGGCCCGGATCACAGCGGACCACCTCGGCCGGCCGATCGGCGCGCTGGTGCTGGCGCTGGAGACCGAGCGCCGGCTGTCGGCGGGCGACTCGCCGGCAGGCCCGGAGCCGGCCGCCCAGCGGGCCCGGACCGACCAGGCCCGGCGGGAGCTCCGGACCGTCCGGGACAGCTGGATCGGGTGGCTGGCCGCTTCGGACGCCACCCGGCAGGCCGACGACCTGCTCAACCGCACCGGCCGGCTGGCCGCCGTGCGGGCCGCGGTGGACGGCGGGCAGCTCACCCACAGCCGGGCGGTCGACTCGTACACCGCGCTGATCGACCCGGCCGGGATGCGCACGCCGACGGTCCATCCCGACCAGCTGGCCGGCTCGGCCGGCGGCCTGTCCGCGCTGAGCCGCTCCCGCGAGCTGCTGGCCGAGCAGGACGCGCACCTGGCGGCGGTGGCCGGCCGGGCGAAGCTCACCGACGCCGACCGGGTGCGGCTCTCCACGCTGGCCGGGGCGCGGCGCAGCCTGTTCGCGGCGGCCGGCGGCGACCTGCCCGCCTCCTCGGCGGCACGATACCGAAGCCTCGCCGCCGACACCCGGCTCACCACGGCCGAGGACCAGCTGATCGCCGGCACCGGCGGCGCGCCGGCCTGGTCCGCGGCGTACAACCAGGTCAACACCGGGCTCTGGGAGCTGCAGACGAGCGGGACCCGGGCGGCGGCGGACGCGGCCACCGGGCACGCGGTCGTGACGGTCGTGCGGGCCGGGGTGGTCGGCGGGGTGGGGATGATCGCGGTCATCGCCGTACTCGTGATGGCGCGCCGGTGGGGCAACCGGGCGACCATTCCCGGCGGGGAACGCCGGCCGGCCGCCGACCGGGCGGCCGACGGCGTGCTGCCCCGGCTCGAGCCGCTGCTGCGCGACCTCGATCGGCGGAACCAGAGCCTGCTGCACCGGCAATTGCGGCTGCTCGACACGCTGGCTCGGCGGGAGTCGGACGACGAGACGCTGGGCGACCTGTTCCGGGCCGACCACCTGGCCAACCGGATCCGCCGCAACCTGGAGAAGTCGATCACCCTGACCGGCGGCACGCCGGGCCGCCGCTGGCGCCGGCCGGTCCCGGTCGGCGAGGTGGTGCGGGGCGCCGCGTCCGAGATCAGCGAGTACGGCCGGGTCGCCACCTCCCACGTCGAGCCGGTCCTGCTGGACGGGGAAGCCGTGACCGACCTGATGCACCTGCTGGCCGAGCTGATCGAGAACGCGACGACGTTCGCGCCGGCGGATTCCCGGGTCCGGGTGACCGGCTCGCGCCAGGAGCCCGGCTATCGCATCACGGTGACCGACGTCGGGCCGGGGATGGACACCGACGACCTGGTCACCGCGGCCGAGGTGATGGCCGACCCGGGCCCGCCGGCCGGCGGCACCTGGTGGGGCCTGTACGCGGTGGGCCGGTTCGCCGCCCGCCACGGCATCGCGGTGGCGCTGCGGAACGGGGCCGACGGCGGCTTGACCGCCGAGGTGACCGTCCCGGCCGCACTGCTCAGCCCGGCGCAGCCGGCGGCCGACGACGAGCCGACGCTCGGCGACCTGGAAGCGGTGATGAATCCGTGACGATCTCCGACGTGGTGTGGTACGACGAGGACGCCGGCCCCCTGGTCCGGCTGTACGCGCGGGTCGGCGGCCGGGCCCCGGTGCCGCGCGACGATATCGAGCTGGGCACGCTCATCCACTGCGTGCCCGACGTCGCCGCCCCGCCCGGGCTGTCGGCCGATCAGCAGGCGGTGCTGCGGCTGACCCGGCGGCCGATCGCGCTGCCCGAGATCGCGGTGCGCCTGGGCCTGTCGCTCGGGCCGACCCGGCTGCTGCTCGGCGAACTGCACGCGGCCGGACTCGTCCGCACCAGCCGCCCGGCCGAGGACAAGCGCGGATCGTCGCTCCCCGTGCTGCAACGGCTCCTCACCGGACTGCGCTCGTTGTGAGGCCCACGCTTCCGGACTCTGTCGCACTGCCGGCTCCGACGAACGAAGGCGAGAGATGAACGACGCTCAACCGCGGCCACGGCCACGGCGGTCGCTGGTCGTGGTGCTCCTCGACGCGGTGTTGCGGCTGTCCGCCGCCGTCAACGCCATCCCGACGCCCACCCCCAAGGTCCGCGAGGCCGGCGGGCGCCGCGGCGCCGGACGGTACCTGCTGCTCACCGGGGTGCTGGCCGCGGTGGCGGGCACCGCCCTGCTGGTCGTGGTGCTGGTGCGTACGCCCGGTGGCCCCGGCACGCCACCCGACCGGGCGGCCGCGCTGCCCGGCCCGCGGTCCCGGCCGGCCGAGCCGAGCGGCGCCGGGTCGGCCACTCCCGCCCCGCCCGGCCCGACCACGACGCTGACCATCGTCAAGACGACACCCGCCACGGCGGCGACCAAGCCGGCGCCGTCACCGGCCGCCACGGCTCCGATCACCGAGAACGCTCAGGTGCCGCTGACGGCCTCGTACCGCACATCGTCGACCACGGCCGGGCTGCTCGGCTACCAGATGACGGTCACGGTGGCCAACCCCGGGACGGCCCCCCGGAACGGATGGGCTCTGACGGTGACGCTCCCCCGCTCGACGCTGCTGGTCTCCGGGGTCAGCGGGGCGACCACGACGCGGGACGGCCCGGTGTGGAGCTTCACGCCGAACCCCACGACCGCCCTGGTGCCGGCGGGCGGCACGGTCGAGCTGACCTTCGAGGTGAACGGCGCGACGCTGATCGACGCGACCCCGCAGGATTGCCGCATCGACGGCAACCGCTGCGAGGACTGACCGTCGAGGGAGAAACGCCGCGCCGGCGAGCGGACCGTCACCACCTGATCATGAATTACCGTGCCGGTCATGAACACGGACGACTGGTTGACCGACACCCGAACCTCCTACGACACGGTCGCCGTCAGCTACGCCGACCAGGTGCGCGACGCCATCGGCGGGCTCCAATACCTACGCACGGCTCTGGCCCTGTTCGCCGAAAGCGTGCGGGCCGCAGGCGGCGGCCCAGTGGCGGATATCGGCTGCGGCCCCGGACACGTCACCGCCTACCTGCACGAGCTCGGTGTCGACGCCTTCGGTGTCGACCTGTCTCCTGGAATGATCGACGTAGCCCGACGCGACCACCCCCACCTCCGGTTCGAAGTGAGGTCGATGACGGACCTGGACCTTCCCGCCGGCTCAGTCGCCGGCCTGCTCGCCTGGCAGTCGCTGATCCACATACCCGATGACGACATGCCGACCGTGCTCGAGCACTTCCACACAGCCCTGCGCCCCGGCGGACCACTGCAGCTGCTGTTCCACGTCGGCCAGGAGTCGCAATTGAAGACCCAAGGCTACGGCGGGCACCCGATGAAGGTCCATGTCCACCGCCGTCAGCCGGGCGAGGTGGCCGCCTGGCTCCATGATGCCGGATTCGAGATCGAAGCCCAGATGCTGCTCAACCCGGACGGCGAAGCCGCGCAAGCGATTCTCTTCGCTCGCCGCAGACCCCACCGGTAGTTCAGAGAAGGGCCATCTCCCCGGAACCGGCATCCGAACCGCCGGCGTCCGCGCTCAGGCAGTCGCTGACGGTCACGTTGGACTTGCGCCATGCTGCCGAAGGTTCGAGGACCCGAGTTGCGTCCCGGCATGATCGGCGGCGCGGCGGCGGGTCGTGGCCGACCCAGGTCGGTGTCGTCCTGGGATGATGGCCCGCGGTCGCTGAGTCGGTGGCGGAAGGAGACGCGGTGACGTGAAGGATCACCGGGACTATCGGACGTTGCACTGGGCGCCGGATATCGATGGCCCGTGGTCCGACGCCGCCGCGGAGCGGTACGTCGCCGGCCGGCATGACGGCGTTCATTACCGGATTCCGCGTGGGGTCAAGCACGCCTCGCTTGAGTTCCTGCTCCCGCTACCGGGCCTTCGGTACCTCAGTGTTCAGGGATCAGTAACGGATGACTCTGCGGTGAACGCGATCGAATCGCTGGAGCACCTGACGTTGCTGACTCGGTCGAAGGTACCGCTAGCGGTCGATCGGCTGCACCGGTTGCACGACCTCGCCGTCGACGCGCGCGAGGATCTCACCGGCATTCGCGGATTGCCCGGATTGCAGTGGCTGTACCTCGCTGGATGGCGTGGAGCGGACGTGTCGTTTCTCGGGGACAAGCCGAGGCTGGTGTGGCTACGACTCGACGGTCGGCCCGGGAGGCTGCGCCTCGACGGCATTGAGGGTTGTTCGGATCTGCGGGAGCTTGAGGTGCTCGACTACCGGGTGCCGTCGCTGGCGCCGCTGCGGGGCCTGGCGGCCATGGAACGGCTGTGGTTGTGCGGTCCTCGCCGAATGCCCGCTGACAACAATCTGGATCTTGATGATCTGGCCGGCATGCGGCACCTGCGTGACCTGCGCTTGATCAACGCGGGCGTGATCGGGTCGCTGGCGCCGCTGCCTCGGCTGTCGCAGCTTCGAGACTTCCGTTTCAATGAGGTGGCGATCGCCGACGGGGACCTGGCTGTGTTGTTCGCCCTGCCGTCCTGGGTCGGGATCGTACCTCCCAAGGGGTTCATCGACGATCCGAGTCGCTACTCCCATTCGGTCGGCCAACTGCGGGAACTTCCGGCTCCTCGGTAGGGGTTGCCCTGGAATCGGGGTGGTTGCCGTGCGATAGTGCCGACCGTGAACTTCCCGCTCGATGCGCTGGGGTCGGCCGTGGCGGCTCGGGCCGAGGCCTGGGAGCGGCTGGGCCTCGAATGGCGGATCCGCCCGGTCGCGCCGAACCACGGCAAGCCGGTGGTCGTCGGTGAGTTCGAGTCGGCGACCTGGATGGGTGACGTGCTGATCTGGATCAGCGGGGAGGCGGAGCTCGATGCCGTCCGCGTCGCCGATGAACAAGTGATCAGTAAGCACTACGACCTGACCGGTTTGGACGACCTTGAGGCGCTGCTGGGCGAGCTGGGCGCTCTGCTGGCCGCCGGTCGTGTTCCCGATGCTGCCGTTGTGCGGCAGCATCCGTCTGCGCATGCTTCATGACGTAGGCCGGCGAAGAGGCGGGCGAGCCAGTAGGCGCTGACCGGTCCGCGTTCGTGGCTGGTTACCGGTGTTCGGCCGGCGTTGGTGCCGGTAGGCGTTGCAGCGCGGCTTCGGTGGGTCCTCGGCGGAACGGGGCGAGCGCGTCAGAGAGCAGCGATTGACGCGGGTGCTCGTTCTTGCCGGGCGAGTGCCCGAACCATGCTCAACGGGCCGGGCCGACCACCGCAGGGATGTGTTCGTCATCCGCGGCGGATTCGAGGAGTGCTGAGGTCTCGGTTGTCGATCAGGATGTCGGCGCGTTGACGTGGTGCGCAGGCGTTGAAGTAGATGCGTTGGGCCTCGACGTAACGTCGCATGCTGGGATGCCCGGGATCGGGGTTCGTGCCGTCCCGGCTCGCCATTCGGTTCGCGGTCACGCTGAACGGGACATCCAGGAACACGGACAGGTCCCAGGCATCGACGATCTCGTCGCGGTGCAGGAAGAGCCCGTCAACGATCAGGACAGTCCCGGGGAGCGCGGT